>JANOHG010000612.1:0-1317 GCA_031406375.1 Archangiaceae bacterium
ACCTCGCGCTCTCGGTGCGCAAGGCCGACCGCATCTTCCTGGTGGGCATCGACCGCGCGCGCTTTCGGGGGTTCGTCGAGCCCGGCACCACCGTCACCTATACGGTAGAGACCGGCGAAGAGCGCTTCTCGACCTTGAACGGCCGCGGCTGGGTGCGCGACGGGAAGCGCCGCATCGCCGACGCCGATCTCATCGGCTACGCCGGATCGGAGGGAGGTCCCTTGTCGTGAGGGACCTCTTTCGGCCCGCCCCAAATCTCCCCGACGGTCACTTTGACCTGGTGGTCATCGGCAGCGGCATGGGTGGCCTGACCACCGGCCTTTTGATGGCCAAAGAGGGCTTCAAGGTCTGCGTGCTCGAGCAGCACTACCGACCTGGCGGGTGCCTTCACCGTTTCTTCCGCAAGCGCGTTCCGTTTGATACCGGCTTCCACTACCTCGGAGGGGTTGGCGAAGGCGGTACGATGGCGAAGTACCTGCGCTTCATGGGCGTTGCTGATCAGCTCAAGTGGCATGATCTCGACCCTGACGGCTTCGACGTCCTCAAGTTTCCGGGCTACGAGTTCCGGGTTCCTGCCGGTTGGCCGGCGCTCACCCAGCGACTCCGCGAGGAATTCCCGGGTGAACGCGCGGCGATCGACACCTTCGCCAACGCTTGTCAGAAAATCTGCGCCGAGAGCTTTGCGTACAGCTTCCAGAAACCGCCAGAGGTCAGCGGCGAGTTCACCAACGTCGCGCTGGCTGCGTTTGTGCGATCGCTGACGAAGAACGAACGGCTGTACGCGGTTCTCACCGGGCAGAGCTTCCTCTATGGGGTCGACCCACCGACGACTCCGCTCGAGCTCCATGCTCTGGTCCTCGACTCGATGCTCCAGGGGCCGGTTGGCCTCGAGGGCGGCGGAGACGCATTGGCGAAAGTCATGGTCGACGCGATTCGCGCTCACGGAGGGGAGGTGCGTACCCGAACCAAGGTCACCGCGCTCGAGACGAAGGCAGGGCAGATGGACAGCGTGATGACCGAGCGCGCGGGCCGCACCGGCGAGGCGCCACATCAAGAACGGTTGTTTGCAAGGTGTGTGATCAGCAACGCGCACCCGCAGACGACGGTCGATCTGCTTCCGCCGAACAGCTTCCGCCCCGCGTTCACCTCGCGCGTGAAAGAGAGTCGCAACAGCATCGGGTGCAGTGCGGTTTATTTCCAGTCAACCGCGCCAAGCCCGATTCGACGTGACTTCAACATCTATTCGTTTCCTTCGCTCAACGTGGATCAGATGTACCTCGACCGGGGTCCGAACGATTCCTCTGATCGCGGCCTCTT
>JANOHG010000643.1:0-3225 GCA_031406375.1 Archangiaceae bacterium
GAGAGCGCGCTCGCTGCGATCAACACCGCGCACAACCACGTCAGCTCGGACATCTCGCTGGCGCAGGCGTCGGCAGATCAGCGCCTGGTGCAGAGCCGTCGGGCAGTGGAAGTCGAGACGCTCAACGCCCAGGCCGAAGTCGAGCCGCTGGTTTCGATGGCCACCCAGCTCGTCGAGCTGAAGAAGATGGGCCCCGACGTCTTGAAGGCCTACACCCGCAATGTTCGGCTTTCGCTGTTCGCCAAAGCCCGGCAAGCGATGCTCGAGGTGAAGCGATGAGTTTCCTGATCTCGATGATGATTGCATTCTTCGCCTGCCTGATCGGCGTCCCGATTGCGCTCGCCACGCTCAAGACGCTCGGATTGTGGACGACCGTCGAAGAGCGTCGCTCGAAGGTCTATGTGTTGTTCGGTGAAGTGATTGGCATTCTCAACGAGCCCGGCTTGCACTTCCTTTGGCCCAAGCTCGGGTGGAAGGCGGTGCTCGTCAATTGGTTGGGCAAGGCACATCAGGTCGATATGCGCCTCGATCAGGAATACCTGCGCAGCCAGGCGCTGAACTCGGAAGAGGGCGCTCCGATGGGCGTGGGCGTCTGGTACGAGATGTTCGTCTCGGATCCGCGATCGTTTCTCTTCAAGAACGCAGATCCCCGCGGCAGCTTGCGCGCGAACGTCGGCAACGCGGCGGTGCGCAGCCTTTCGAACATGAAGCTTGGCGAGATGCTCGAAACCCGCCACACGATGAGCGTCGCGGTGCGCAACGAGGTCTCGCCCAAGTCCCACGAGTGGGGCTACCAGCTGGGCAGCGTCTATATCCGCAAGGTCCACTTCCGCGACGTGCAGATGATCCGGCAAATCGAAGAGAAGGTCGTCAACCGGTTGCGCCAGGTCACCTCGGCGATCAAGCAAGACGGCAACAACCAGGTGAGCATCATCAAGTCGACGGCTGAGCGTCAGGCGGCGATCGAGTTCGCCCGCGCCGCGGCGCAGCGGCCGCTGATTGTCGGGCAGGCGCTGCAGAAAATCGCCCAAGACAACGAAGTGATGCAGGCGGTGTTCGAGCTGCTCGAGTACCAGAAGTTGTCCGAAGGCGAGGCGCGGGTCACGCTGCTGCCGGTGGGCACCCAAACTGACTTGCTGGCTCCGCTGCTCGCCGCGCAGAACCTACCCACCAAGTAGGCACCAGGTGGCACAGGTTCAATCGAAGTTCAGCAACCTCGAGGAAGTGGTCGCGCACATGCGCGAGAAGTACGGGCCACCTCCCGCGTTAGTTCCAACGCCGATTGCCGAAGACGAAGCCAAGCGGCTGCTTCAAGAAGGAATGGAACTCGGCGCGACCAGCGACTACCACGGGGCGATTGCGAAGTTCGACGCGGCGATGCTGCGCATTGGAGAGACCGCGAATCTGCTCGCGGCGCGCTCGATGTCGTTCCTCGCGCTGGGGGAACGCAGCTGGTACCTCTTCGACATGCGCGAAGCGCTCGATCGCCACGAGGCGGGCGAGCCGTTGATGCTGACCGCTGAGGATCGCGCTGAGAATGCGCAAAGGCTCGAGCAGGTGGCTTGCGAGCTGGGGGTAATGGGCTTTGCTGAGCTTTCGTCGCGCCGAAAGGCCGACACTTTCTACTCGCGCGGTTTTCGCGCCTGGAAAGAAGAGCGAAAGAAGGAAGCGCTGGCGTGGATGGCCGAGTCGCTGGCCGTCGTTCCCCTCGCGCTGGCGTGCTGGTACGCGGGCATCTTCCTCGCGCAACAGCAAGATGCCGAGCCGTCGCTGTTCCTGCTCGACCTGCTTCCAACCCAGCCCGAAGACGCGCTTGCACAGCTCTTCGCTGGCGTCAGCCGCGAGACGGTCAGTCGGGCGCGCGCGGCGGTGGCAGATATCGCGCTGCTGTCTCGATGAGTCGGCGGCACGCTGCGCGTTAGCTCACTGGATCCGTCGCGGTGGTCGTCTCACCCCCGGCGCGCTTCAGACCCAGTGACTTCATCTTCTTGTAGAAATGCCCGCGCTCGAGGTTGAGCAGGCGCGCCGCTTCGGTTGCGTTGTCACGGGTGAAGGCAAGCGCTCCAAGAATGATGTCGCGCTCGGCCTCGTCGACCTGGTCGCGAAACGACTTGTCGCTTTGGAAGCGCGTCACTGGTTTGGCGCCGTCGGGGATGGCGATCGCGGGTGAAGTCGGAGGCAGGTTTGCATCGCCCAGCGCGGGGCTCTTGTCGGTGGTCGGAATGAGACCCTCGTCACCCAGCGCGGCGAAACCCACCCGTCGTCGGGGCAGCAACGCCTCAGCTTCGGATCCCGTTACCACCGCGCCTTCGCAGAGGATCGCCAGCCGTTCGACGAGGTTGCGCAGCTCGCGCACATTGCCCGGGTAGTCGTAGCTCTCGAGCTGCGCGAACGCGTCGCTCGACAGCTTCAGCCCGCGGCGCCCGTTTCGGCGACATGCGTCGAGCAGAAAGGTGTCGATCAGCAGCTTCAAGTCTTCGCGCCGCTCGCGCAACGGCGGGCTGTGCAGCTGCACCACGTTGAGCCGGAAGTAGAGGTCTTCACGAAATCGCCCGGCCGAAATCTCTTTCTCGAGATCTCGGTTCGTCGCCGCCAGCACGCGCACGTCGACCTTGATCGTCTCGGTGCCGCCGACGCGCTCGAGCTCACCTTCTTGCAGCACCCGCAGCAGCTTCGCTTGCATCGCAGGAGGCATGTCACCGACCTCGTCCAGAAACAGCGTGCCATCATTGGCAAGCTCGAACTTGCCACGCCGCGCGGTCACGGCTCCGGTGAAGGCACCCTTCTCATGTCCGAACAGCTCGCTCTCGATCAGCTCGTGGGGAACCGCAGCGCAGTTGAGCTTCACGAACGGCCCCGACTTTCGGCGGCTGTGGATGTGAATCGCGCGCGCGATCAGCTCTTTTCCAGAGCCATTTTCGCCGGTGATGAGCACCCGACCCTCGCTCGGAGCGGCGCGCTGAATCAGCCCGTAGACCCGCTGCATCGCAGGTGAGCTGCCGACCATCTCGAAGCGGCCGACCTCCTGCTTCAACGTCGTCAGCTCCTCGACCAGCGCCGAGACAGCGAGAGCGTTGCGAACCGCGAGCAGCAGCCGTTCGCGGGAAATCGGTTTCTCGAGGAAGTCGCGCGCGCCCAACTGGGTCGCCTTCACCGCGGTCTCGATCGTCCCGTGGCCGCTCATCATGATTACCGGCAGCTCGGGCCGCAGCTTCTGGATCTTCG
>JANOHG010000667.1:0-1689 GCA_031406375.1 Archangiaceae bacterium
GACCGTGAAAGCCGGAGGCGTCGCGGCGAGCGATACCCGCAATGCGGTGGTGGCGATCTTTCGGGTCGGCTTGACCGACGCAGGCGCTGGGAAGATAGGCGTCGCCAACATCAACTCCAGCCGCCAGGTGTCTGAACCTGGCGCGATGCTCCAGTTCACCAACGTCCGTTCGGGCGAGAAGACGAAAGTCACCATCGACGACAAAGGCAGCTTCCCGGCTGGCTTCACGGTGCCGGGAAATCCCGGTGATGTTTTCTCGGTTGCGGCCAGCGATGGAAGGAACAACCCCAACTTCGCGACTGAGGCTGGAAGGCTGACCGTCCCCGGTGGGACGCCCGCAACCGGCGATCTGATCAAGGATCCCGAGCTGCACAACGACGAATTGAACGCCGATGGAAGCGCGCGCTTCTCGACCAAGCGCTTCACCGGCCCGCTGTTCAAGAATGGGCCGTCGCCGATGGACGTTCAGCAAGGTCAAATCGGTGACTGCTACTTCCCGTCGGCGATGTCGGCGCTTGCGCTGAACAACTCGGAAGCGATTTCGAAGATGATCAAAGAGAACGGTGACGGCACGTACACCGTCAACTTCAAAGAGAAGGACTGGTCGACTGGGCGGTACAAAGATGTTCCGATCAAGGTCGACGCAGACCTCTACGTGCGCAGTTGGGGCGGGCCGCTGTACGGAGCGTCGCTGGGCGCCGACAAAGGCGAGAAGACGATGGAACTGTGGTTCCCTCTCATCGAGAAGGCCTACGCGCAGTGGAAAGGCAGCTACAACGAGATCGGCAATGGTGGCGTGTCGAGCGATGTTTTCCAGGAAGTGCTCGGAAAAGATGGTCAGGACATGAGCATCAAGTATGCGCAGCCCGACCGCCTGTGGAACACGATCAAAACGGCGATCGACAACAAGCAGCCGGTTTCCGCTGGAACCTACGGCGAAGACCAGGACGCGCTGTACACCAACACTGGCGTCCACGCCGACCACTCGTACTCGGTGCTCGGCTACAAAGAAGTCAACGACGAGAAGATGGTTACGATTCGCAACCCGTGGGGGGAAACAGAGCCGGCGGGCCACGGGCCGAATGACGGGGTGTTCGATCTCCCGCTGAAGGACTTCCAGAAGCTGTACCAGACGCTGATGTACACCAGCCAGTAAGGGCTTGAGGATTCATGGCCAAACCTCCTGAACCGCTTCAAGAAGTGCTGCCGAAGGCAACCTGGGTCGTTGACGCCGAAGTGGTGGAAGTCATCCGACAGGGGCCGGCACCTGAGAAAAAAGAAGCCCGCGCAGGCGCAAGTGACACCGGCCAGAAGACGGCCAGCCAAATGGTGAAGCTCAAAATCCGCCGCGTTCTCAAGGGCGAGCAGACCACCGAGATGATCGTCGAGAAACCCGAGGCCGGTTACGCTTTGCGGGCTGGCAACCGCGGCCCCTTCTTAATCGACGACGCGAAGGTGATTCTCGGTCGCTACGGCCCCGATTCCTACGCCTTCAGCAAGCTCGAAGCGGCGCTGAAGAAATAAGAGTCAGTCGGTAAAGGCGTCGAGCAGCGCGACCGGCTCACGCGGCGCATCCAGCACCTGACGAGCAGGCGACTTTCCCGACTTTGCGACAGCCCGCAGCGGCTCGAGCAGTGGCGCATCGGCTGCGTCCAGGCGCTTCAGCCCGCGCGTGGCGATCTCCACCAC
>JANOHG010000672.1:0-1667 GCA_031406375.1 Archangiaceae bacterium
GGTTGGCTAGGCAGGGCGCTCCGGCGGCGGCAATTCAGCAACTCGCCGGGCACAGCAGCTACTCCACCACGGCCAGGTACGTTCACCTGTTCGAGGGTGCAAAAGAGAGCGCGATTCGGCTCCTGGAGGGGTTGAAGTTTAGAGACATGCTGGAGACGGGAACCGACGAGGAGGTCGAGGCAGGTGCCTGAAAGACGAAACCCCCGGAAACCATTTGGCTTCCGAGGGCTTCATCTCTGCGAGGAGTAGGGGACTTGAATTCGTAGAAGCGGTGCACCTTAACCATGCGGCGGCGCACGCCTTTCACTGATTCCGCTGGGAAACACGGTGCTTCGCTTCACGGTTTGAGTCCCCTGGCGTCTCGCTGGTCTGCTCCAGTCGTCTGAAGTCTTGGAGACATACTGGAGACGGAAACTGGGCATCCCTACAGGGCCGTCACCGCCGGAATCACCGGGAACACGGCCGCGTGGTCGAACGGGGGGTGCGGGGAGCAGCGCCGGTTGCTATTTAGCCAACTGTTGGTATTATGCCAAGCGTGCTTCAGCAGCCGCTCCGAGCGACCGACGCCAAGAAGCAGATCCGCACGATTCTGGCGGATGGCGAGGTTCTCTTCGCCGAACCGCACATGTCGGAGCGGATGGCCGAACGAAGGCTGCAGCGCCTGGACGTAATGAACGTCCTTCGGGGAGGCGTGGTGCGAGAGGCCGAGTGGGAAAACGGCGAATGGCGGCACCACGTTGAGACGCCGCGCATCACGGTGATTGTGAGTTTTCCCGAGGACATGTTGCTCAAGGTGATTACCTGCTGGAGGACCCCATGAAGTGCGACGACTGCGGCGAAAAGATGACTGAGCGAATCGGTGACACCGAGATGGACGAGGGCGGCGTCAAAGTGAAGCTCGAGGGCGTTCGCATTTTCACCTGTCCCAAGTGCAAGCGCGAGATGCACACCATTCCGAAGATGGAAGCGCTCTTCCACGAGATTGCGACGACGCTGGCGAGAAAGCGCCAGCGGTTGATGCCTCAGGAAATTCGGTTCCTGCGCAAGTACCTCGGGCTCTCAAGCAAAGACTTCGCGGGCAAGATCGGTGTTGACCACACGACCGTCTCCAAGTGGGAGCGGGTCGATGAGCCCCAAGGCATGGGACCCGTCGCCGAACGATTGCTGCGGATGTTCGTCTTGTACGAAAAACCGGTCGATGAGTACCCGCTCGAAGAGATGGGTGCCGAGGCTGCCGCTCCGGCGCATCCGACGATGGTGCATGACCAACGAGGCTGGCACCCGAGGGCGGCGTAGGTTCGAGCATCAAAACCTCCGGTGACGGACTTCCAGCAACCATTGCTCAAGAGCCTCCATCGCCGCGGCGGTTGGCTCGGACGGAAGCTTTGACTTCTCCATCGCCGCGTCCAGCCGCTGAAAAAATCCATCGACCCTCCCCCGCCACTCGGTCGCCAGCGATTCGGGCAACTCGGATTTTTCCCCGCGCCGCTTCTGCTCGATCAGCTCGGAGACACCGGTGAGGCCGTAGCCGTCGACAAGCATCGTCACGTCAGTGACAATTTCTCCCGTCACAAGCGCGTGAAGACCGGTCATCGTCGTGCGCACGATGTACAAGAGTTTCTTCGCGGCCTTGAAGCCCGTCTTCTCCCACTCCTTGAGTTGCTGCC
>JANOHG010000678.1:0-16771 GCA_031406375.1 Archangiaceae bacterium
TCATAGGGGTCGATGCCGTACATCGGCCCAGCAAAGCCAGTGGCGATTTCCAGCAACATCATCAGCTCGCCCATCGCGAAGGCATCGAGCTTCGGCAGCGTGAGGGTGATCGACGGTCGACCCGCCGATGCCAACGCCGCCGCTGTGGCTTGTTGCTCAGCGATGAGCAGTTGGTGAAACTTGATTCCGTTGAGGTACTTCACGTCGGGCTGATCTTCGAAACCATTGGGAATCGTCAGCTCGATTCGCGGCTCTTCGATCGCGACAAAGATCGTGACCTTGTCGTTCGGGCCCTGCATCAACAGCTGCAGCAGCGAGTGCTGATCTGTTGCCCCAACCGCCCGAAGAGGCGTGGGCCCGTGGTTGTTCTTGCCGAGGCTTTCGGCCCACAACTGCACGAACCAGTCGCCCGTCTCTCGCAGCGCATCTGCATAGGGCATCAGCACGTGAACGGGTCGACCGCGTTCTTTGTCGAACAGATACAGCGCACCCGCCAACAGGTAGGCCGGGTTTTCGAGCGCCTGTTCAGACGCACATCGACGCACCATCGCAGCAGCACCCGCGAGCAACTGATCGATGTCTACCCCTGCACCCGCCGCAGGCAACAAGCCGACGGCGGTCAGCACTGAAAAGCGGCCGCCGATGGCGGGCGGCACCGGAAGCGTTCGCCAGCCCTGTGCGGTTGCGACTGCGCGCAGGGCTCCCTTCGTCGGGTCGGTCACCGCCACGGTCTGGTTCTTCATCGCCGCCCCCCCTAGCTTGTCCTGCAAATACAGCAGCTGAGCCCAGGTCTCAGCGGTGCCTCCGCTCTTGGTGATCGCAACGATTGCCGCCTTCGAAATGTCGACGATTTCCAGCAGGCTCGCGAAGGTCGTTCCATCGGAATTGTCGGGGAAGAAGGTTCGCATTCCCTGGCGCTTCGCTTTCGGCAACAGGTTGTGAAACGGGTGGCACAGGGCGGTGAACAACGCCTTGGCTCCGAGACTCGAGCCTCCGATGCCGAGCACGAGCTGATCATCGAACTGTGCCTGAAGCTGCTTCGCGGTAGCCTTTGCCGCGTCTTTCGCCGCGTGATCCTCTGGCAACTTCATGAAACCAAGCTTTCCAGAGGTGTGCGCCGACGTGAGTGCGTCATGCGCGCCCTTCGCCTTCGGCCCTAGAGATGTGAACTGAGACAACGACAGCCCTGCTGCGCCGACTTGCGCCGTGGTGGCCAGGTTCAGATCAACAGTGAGGCGCGAGGTCTTCATGGGCGCGCAAACTAATACGAAAACGGGACTCCAACCGCTGTGGTTGGAGCCCCGTCGAACTTCAATCGAACGATCTTGGTTACTGAATGTTCGCGGTCTGCGCCGAATTGACCGGAGGAGCGACCGCCATGTTCTGAATCGTCATCAGCGTTGCGGTCATCGTTGCGTTCGCGAGGACACAGGTTGATGGCACCCGAATCGTGACCTCACCCTTGTCGAGCGCGCTGTAGGTCTTCACGTCGACATTCGGGCAGGTGGTGAGGTTGGTGGGGCTGAACGACAATCTCACGTACCCGTCTTCGGCCGTGGTCGCGCCGACTTTGAAGCCCTTCACCACCAAGATCACATCGGTGCCCTTCATCACCATCGTGCCCGGGTCCTTCGGAGTCTTCCACGTGATCGACGGGCGATCGTAGTCGACGAGGCTGAAGCCAGTGGTGAAGTCGACCAGCCGATCAGCGTTGGTCGAGTTGAATTCGACCAGCTTCTGGAAGGTGATCTTCGCGCCGGTAAGGCCGGTTGTTGCAGTCGGCGTTGGGTTGTCGTTGAGCCGAATCTGCTGCACGAGGAAAGGCGAACGCGCCCCGTTGGTCATCCCGAGGAAGAAGGTGCGGTCAACGAAGGCGCCCACAGGCGTGGGCAGCGTGAAGCCCTGCGTCGCCTGGGTCGGTTCCAAATACACCACCCAGCGGTGATCGGCCTGGTCGCTGAAGACGATCCGAGTGAACGACGAATTGGTCGAGCTCGATTCGGCCGCGTTGGCGAACTTGAAGGTCCGGCCGTTGATTCCGCCGGTGTAGTTGTACTTCGCCGACTCGGGGAAGCCCGGGAAGCTGTCACCAAGATCAACCGGGGCTGCTCCCTTCGGGTCGAACTTCAACGCGTTGTCCTTCATGC
Source organism: Archangiaceae bacterium (assembly GCA_031406375.1). Lineage (GTDB taxonomy): Bacteria > Myxococcota > Myxococcia > Myxococcales > Myxococcaceae > JAGSPQ01. Next base: position 2,148 of record JANOHG010000678.1, read on the forward strand.
GCGAGAAGATCGCCGACGTGGCAAGCCCCGCACTCGGATCGCTGATGCTCTTCAGTGAAAGACCAAGGGCGACAATGCCGTACTCCGACCCTTCAATGCCGTGGTGGGTGGGTGACATGCGCAGCGTCACGTGGCCTGCGCCCGCTGGCAGATCCGACTGCTTGTCCGTTGTGGCGTCCTTGTCTGCATTGACCCCCGCCCCGATGCCCAGCGGAACAACACCGCGGCCGGGCACGATCGCGCCGCCCAACAGCACCGCGGCATCGACGTAGGTGTTTTTGAACTTCGGCAGATCCGGCAGCTTCGCGACCAGGTTGAACGCCAGCGGAACTTCGGTGGTAGTCGCCTTCTCCAACTGGAAGAAGTGGTGGTTCGCCAACGCGAAGTCCGTCAAGCCGCCGTCTGGTTCGCTGAAGCGGTAGTTGCCATTCGCGTCCTTCGGAGTGGTCTTCAACGAAAACTGCACGTCGCGTACGACCGACGAGTTGAACTTCTTGAAGATCGGAAGGATGCGCGTCAGGAGCTTGCCGAAATCGATGTTGTCAGTGCCACCGGCGATGAGGTCGATCGGCAGTTCTCCGAGCGGAACGTCGCCCGCCAGTGCCCATGCCGTGCGTGTGCCGCAGGATCCTGAGTTGATGGCTGCCTCATCAACCACCCCGTTGGTTGCGCAGACGCCGGCGAGCCCCTGCGCCGAGATGTTGCCCTTGAGCACCTGATCGGTGAACCCAAGGTAGACACCGGCCGGCAGCGGAACTCCGGCACGCTCGATCGCCGTGCCAATCTTGATGTCGGTCGGTACGCTTGGCCCCAGCAACTGCGAGAACGAGAGATCGGCAATCGAGCCCGCCAGCGAAGCGCCTGCGATTCCGGCGTGAACGTTCGAGGTGGCCGGAACGTTTCTGAACGTACCCTTGTACCCGCCGTACTTGTCTGACTGGTTACGGCGCAAGACGAACGAGAGGAACCGTGAGCCAGCCAGGTCATAGTTGGCGACAGTGAGGTAGTTGTAATCAGTGTGGAACACGGTCACGGTCGCAGTTGTGGTGACGGGGATGGACAGCGTAGGAATGTTGGCGAACCCGTTGGCTCCGGTTGTCACCGCGACGCCAATCGCGACGCCGGTCGCCGGGTTGGAAACGAGCACCGACGCCGCCGAAATCGGGCGACCCGTGAGCTCGTCGGTCACGATCACGTTGATCGTGTCGGCCGCGGGCGCCGCATTCGAAAGCACCTGAACCTTCGCGAAGCATTCTTTGCCGCCGACGGTCGCCTTGACGGCCTGCTCGACGGTCGCGTTTGGCGTACCCCCAGTGAACTCGGCCGAGACTCCGGTTGTGGCACTTCCAACCACCACCGTTCCACTGACCGCCGCCGACCAGACGATTCCCGTCTTCACCACCACCGGCGCCTTGCCCATGTCCCATGCCGAGACCCAGAACTTCGCCTTCTCGCCCTGCTTGAGAATGACGAAGTCGGGAATCACCGCGCAGGTCGCGACCGTAGAAGCGGCGGGCGCATCGACACACACACCACTGCGGCACACCTGCATTCCGCAATCGACGTCTGCCGAGCAGAGGCTGCCGACGCACTTGCCTTCGTCACACTCGCAGCCAAGGCCCGAAGCGCAGTACGCAAGCGCGTGGGGGCCGCGCGCCGCTGCGCCGCAGTCTGCTTTCGTCCGACACGAAGGCTCGCACTTAGCGGTGCTGGTGTTACAGAAAAAGAACTTGGGGTCTGGGCATTCACTGTCGTCAAGGCACCCGCTTGAGCCGCCAGCACCACCACCGCCGCCATCAACGGCCGAAGGGGTTTTGCCGCAGGCGGTGCTCAGTGCGATCGCCGCGAGTGCGATCAAGAATGTGCGCGGGAAGAAATTCATCAGGTGCTCCTTGGTGCTGCCGAGGAAGATGTGATTAAAAAAAACGGCGCATTTGACGGATGCACCCTGTCGTTGTCAAACGGCAAGTTCGGCGGTTGCAGCGACGGCCGTGCCACCGCGAGTGCCGCGAAATCGCTGGGGTGTGGGGGCATGAATGCGCGACATCGACGCCGTTGTTTGAGCCAGACTGATGGTGCTTCGATGCGCAACTTCACTTCGCTCAAAGACGTGCTGCCGTTGGCGCTTGGGCAGGTTGCTTCGAACACGACTTCTGCACGTCCGCTCAAGGTCGTTTGGGATGAGCTCGTCGGGGTGGCGATCGCCAACAATGCAGCTCCGCATTCGCTGATCGGTGGAAGCTTGCTGATCGAGACACAGAACCGCGCGTGGGCCGAAGAGCTGGCTCGACGGGCTTTCGAGCTGTTGCCTCGCCTTCAGGCACAGTTGGGAGGCCCCAGGGTCATCCGGTCGCTGTCTTTCAAGGTGAAGGGATGACGATTGTTCCCCTGCTGTTGCTGACGCTGGCTCCTGCTTTCGACCTGGAAGCAGCGGCGGGCTCGACCATCGCCCAGCACTTCGAAAGGGTCGGTCGCAGCCAGCCCCAGCTTGATGCGACCCTGACCCGCGCCGCGCGTGATCTCGCCACGAAGGCGCTGGACACCACTGCCGGGCAAGCGGCTGAGCTGCTGACTCTGACCGCCGCCATGTCGGTGGCGGGCGCCTTTGATGCGACTCCGCGCGCGCTCGTGCTGCGGGGGTCTCCCAGCACCGAACCGCTGTACGCGCTGAACAAGCGAGACGATCTGACTGCCGAGCCGTGTTCTCACCTTGGCATCGGCGCCATCAAGCGCGGCGACCTCGCGGTCGTCGTCGTCCTCTTCGCTGAACGCCGCCTCGAGCTCTCACCGTTTGTGCGCGCGTTCGTTCGCCCGCCGACTGCCCCACAAAAACTCTGCGTGAAGTTGTACGAGGCCTTCAAGAGCGCCGAGGTCTTCGTCACCCGCCCGAGCGGGCACGTCGACCGCTACCCCACCCGTGAAGCGGGGTCGTCTTTGTGTGCTGCGGTCGAGTTCGCCAATGAAGGTCGCCACACCGTCGAAGTGCTTGCTCGCGGTGACAGGGGGCCTCAGGTTGCGGCGTTGTTCTTCGTTCAGGTCGGCAACCTGGCTTCGAAGGACGGACCGATGGCCGAGCGAGAACCGGTGGGGCTCGAAGAGGCGCGCGCGCGGGTGTTGCTGCGGATCAACGGGCTGCGCGTCGCGAGCACGCAAAGAGCCCTTGCGCGAGACTTCGAGCTCGATGCGGTGGCGCAGGCGTACGCCGAACGGCTGGCGAAAGAGAACTTCTTCGCGCACATCGCTCCGGATGGATCGGATCTGAAGTCGCGGATGAAGGCCGCCGGCTACCGGTACACGTCGGCGGGTGAGAACCTGGGCCTCGCCAATGGGCCGCTGGCAGCGCACTTCTCGATCGAACACAGCCCAGGTCATCGCAAGAACCTGCTTGATCCAATTTACACCCGGGCGGGCATTGGGGTGGCGAAGAACAGCTTGAACCAATCGCTGCTGGTCGAGCTGTTCGCGACGCCAACGGTCGCGCGGGCAGACGAGGACCCAGAGCGCGAGGCGGCGGAAGCGATTCGTGAGGCGCGAAAGCTCAAGGGACTCAGCGTGCTCGGGCGCGCCTCGGTGCTCGACGCGCTGGCCACTGCGCACGCGAAGCGCGCGCTCGAGCTCAACCTGCCGAAGGCGAAGCTGCCGGGTGAGAACCTGCATGATCGCGTCTTCGCCGCGCGCGACGACCTTCAAAGCGCGTCGATCGACTTCTTCGTTACCGATAGCCCGTCGTTGGTCAATGATTCGAAGAATCTGTTTGACCCGCGTGCCACTCTCGTCGGCATTGGCGTTGCCAAGGGTGACTCACCCACTTACGGCGCGGCGAAGTTCTGGCTGGTCATCATCTACGCCTCGACTCTCGAATGACCCCTGCCCCAGCGCGCCAATCGCGTCGTGTGATGCTGGTCGACGACGACGAGGTCGTGCTCGGTCTGGGCGGTGATCTGCTGCACGCGGGCGGGTATGCCGTGCAGTTGTTGATGTACCCGACGCTCGCGGTGCCGACCGCGCAACAGTTCAAGCCTGATTTGATCGTCCTCGACGTGAACATGCCGGTGCTCAACGGGCTCGAGGTGCGGCAGAGCTTCAAAGCGTTTGAAGCGGTCGCGCACGTGCCGGTGATCTTCCTCACTTCGAAGTTGACGCCCCGCGATCAGGTTCGGGTATTCATGGGCGGAGCCGTGGATTTGTGGACGAAGCCGTTCGGCGCTGAGCACGTCGATCGCCTGGGCGACGTCTTCGACATGCTCGACGCGATGGACCGCGACCGAACGCCGAACGCCCTCGAGCGCCAACGGCAGCTGCTGTTGAAGTACTTTCTGCGAGAGCATTCGACAGGAAGTCTGGTCGTCAACCCCGGTACTCCCTTCGAGGGGCGGGCGATCTTTCAACAAGGAGTTGTAGCCTCGGCTCGAATGGGGCCGCTGGAAGACGACGCGGCGCTCGACGAGATGCTGTCACTTCAAGACGGCGCCTGGCGTTGGGACGAACGCGTCGGCGCGCCACCCGCCGTGCTCGCGCAGCGGTCAGGCGCCTCGACAGCCTACCGGCCCCGGGTGTTGCTGGTCGACGATGATCCTTCGCTGCGAAAGCTCTATGGCATTCAGCTCGAGCGCAATGGATTCGAGGTGGTCTTGGCGGATCAAGGAGACGAAGGGTATCGCCTCGCGCTCGAGAGCGCCTTTGACATTCTGATCGCCGATCTCAACATGCCAGTGCTCGACGGCTGGGGAATGCTCAAGTTGCTCAAAGGGTCTGCGTGCACCCGCGAACTGCCGGTGGTGGTGCTGTCGGCACACGACAACTACCGCGAGACGCTGAAGGCCGCCCGGTCAGGAGCGCATGATTACTTGCGAAAAACGGGTCACGCCGATGAGCTGATCAGGCGGGTGCGATTTTTGTCGGCACCCCGCGTGGCGACCTGGGAAGCCCTGCGCACCGGGCAGGTACTCGAGCGCTTCGAAGTCGCGCAGGTCGGCGCGCAGTGGTTATTGAAGGCGCTGGGTGAGCAGGACTGCACCGGGTTGCTCGAGGCGGCGGACGACTGGGGCAGCTACCGGATGAAGGTCGATCGCGGGCATCTGGCCGAAGGCCTGGCGGAAGCGGGCGCCAAGAAAGCGACGGGCGTTCATGCAGTCAGCGCGTTCATCGTTTCGCGCGGAGCGCAGGCGAGCTTCACCCCATTTCCTCCTGGAAGCGACGAGCCGCAAGGGCCATGGCTGGTCGAGGCCGTCACCGAATCGTGCAATCACGTCGCATTGCTCGAGCTGCGCGTCACCGATGATCGGCTGAGAAAGGCGACCACGTTTTCCGTCGATCCCGAGCTGGCAGCGCTGTTTGACCGGGTCGGATCTGTGGCGGATCTCAAGATCCTTCGCGCGCTCGTTGACATGCGGGTTGAGCCAGCCATGCTTGCCGCACACCTTGAGCTTCCGCAGGAGGCCATCGATGCTGGACTCAAAGAACTGGTGCGGCGCGGCGTAGTGAGGGTCTGACGTGAGCGACGGTTCGAAGATCCTCGGCATTGACCTCGATAGGGCGGCGCACGTCGCGATCGCGAAGGCGTTCAACCAGGCGGGGCTTTTTTATCGGTTCATCTCGGATCCGAAGAAGCTGATGGGTGCGCTCAACCAACTCAAGCCAACGCTGCTGGTCGTCTACGCCGAGATCGAATCGGATCTGGTCAAGGGCGTGCTCGATGTCGTTGCCACCGATGTCGAATGGGCGCACCTACCCATTGTGGTGATCGCCCACGACGTCGAAGATCGCACCTTCGTTCTCGGGCTGCGCACCGGAGTCGTGGCCGTGCTTCCCCGACCGTTTGATCCGCTGAAGCACCCCAGCGGCATTCGGCACATCTTGACTGAGTTGCCGACGCGCCAGGGCAGCACCAGCGGCACCGCTGATTCAAAAGCGCTGGCGCGGCTGGTCGAGCACCTGCGCAAGACGTGCCGCTCGGGATCGCTGACGTTCGATCCGCGCACTCCAAATCAGGGCCACGCCACCTTCCTGCTTGGGAAGCTCGAGAAGGCGACCTTCAAGGATCTCACCGGAATTGAAGCGCTGGTGTCGATGGTGGCCCAACCGCACGCGCAGTGGATCTTTAGCGAGGTCCACGGCGCGGGCGGCGACGGCGCCAGCGTGGTGATCGAAGTCGGCGAATCCACGAGCGACGAGCACGAAGAAGAAGTGGTGATCGGCACGATGGAAGCCGTTGCCGATCCGTTCGAGATGCCCGTCACGCCGGTGAGGGGTCACCCGATTCCGGTCGCGTCTATCGGCGCGAAGTTGCTGTTGGTCGACGACGATGAAGGGCTGTGGCAGCTGTTTTCGACGCTGTTCAAGAAGCATGGCTTCGAAGTAACGCGCGCCACCGACGGCCTCGAAGGATTTAAAGCGGCGCATTCTGGACGCTTCGACGCGGTGCTTGCCGATCTCAACATGCCCCACATGGACGGATGGGGCATGCTTCGCCTGCTGCGCGACGACTTTCGCACCCGCGAAATTCCGGTCGCCTTTCTTTCCTGCCACGACGATTACCGTGACGCTTTGAAGGCGCTGAATGTCGGCGCCCAAGGGTACTTCAGCAAAGGATTGCGTATGGACGCGCTCGTACTTCAGGTGCGTAAGCTGCTCGAGCCGCGGGTGTTGACGTCGCTTCAGATCGTCGAGGGCACTGATTTTCAGTGCGAGATAGGCCAGGTCGGGCCCCAGTGGTTGTTAGCGGAGTTCGAAACGCGCGCCTTCGAAGGGCGGCTCGAAGCCCACGACAGCTTTGCCGGCTACCAGATCTATTTTCGTGCAGGGCGGTGCGTTCACGCCACCGCGATTGCAGGGCGCTACACCGCCGAAGGCGAGCGCGCGTTCAACGCGATGATCGGATCTCGGAACGCGAAAGGCTTTGTCCGGTTTGGCAGCTCGCCCTCACCGCAGACGCTGTTTCATCCGACCAAAGAGTTGATCGAAAAGGCGTGCGCGACACTGACGGACAACGAAACCAGGATGCGCGACGGACTGCTTGTCGCGGCAACGCAGATTGAAGTGAACGAAGACCTCTACGCGATTTACGGCCAGGTCGGCCCGACCCAATGGCTCGAGGCAGCGCGGCTGATCTGCGAAGAACGGGTTCCGCCGCGCGACGTGATTGCCCGAATCGACATTTCGCCCATCGAGGTGGAGGAGACCCTAAAGGATCTCCTCCGCCGCGGTGTGGTGACGCTCAAACGGTTGTAAATGGAATCAGATCGCTCGACGCTGTGTGGCGTAGGCCTCAATCCCCATTTGGGGAGCCATCGCCAATTCGTTGAGCGGGCACTTCATACACGTGAAGCTTTGCCAGCCACGACGAACTGCTTCGTCGAGACAATTGTCATAATGCGAGCAATTGAGGTTGCGGTGAGTCTCGACTCCAGCCCTCTTGGGCCCGGCCTCTGGATTGATGCTCTGCGGCAACTCAGTCGGAAACGGCTTCATTCGGTTAAGGCCTCCCTCGACTTGGATACATCCCCCGGACGGAACTTCTTGTCTTTTTCCCCTCTTCCCAATCGAAGCTCAGCTTTTCGATTGGCGCCCCAACCACGGGCGTCGTGCAGCCAGTGAGGCTTTAGCTATCTCTGAACGCTGATGTCAAACCACCGACCCAACATCGTCAAAATATTCGCAACAGTCCTGTTACTCGCCGACACCAGTTGGGCGCAGTCGGCAGAGCTGATCGAAGCAGTTCGGGTGCATCGGCCAACCGCGCTCAGCACCGCGCGGGCCGAATTGTCGGCCTGTTTGACGACTCTCGCCAACGCTCGCCCCTGCCCAGAAGCCGATCGACTGTCTTTGTTGACGGGGTTCCTGGTGCTTTGCGATGGCGACCCGGCGGGCGCAGTGGCCCAGCTGACGTCGCGCGCTCCGCCCCACGGGTTGGAGCCATTTCACGCGTGGTACCTGGGCGAGGCATTGTCGTGGAGCCGAGATCGCGCGGGCGCGCTGAAGATCTTCAAAGCAATTCCGAAGTCGACGCCCGCCTGGCTGAAGAAGAAAGTGGCCGTGCGCACCGGGGAATTACTGCTCGCGCAGGGTGATGTGAAAAACGCGCTTCCGCTGCTGGAAGCGGCGAACGCGGACGACAGCGGCGACTTGTTGTACCAGCGTGGCCTGGCGCGAATGCTGTCAGGGAAGGCGGACAAGGGCCGCGCGGATTTGAAGGCGGTGATGGTGCGCTTTCCCGCACATCCTCACGCGGCGCTGGCACAGACGCGTTTGGTCGCCGGAAAAAGGCCGGTGGTCTTCTCGATCACAGAAAGATTCGCGCGACAGGCGGCGTTCTTGAGCGCGGCGGATCCCAAAGCGGCCGCCGCCGAGCTCGATGCAATCGTGATTCCGTCTGGCAAAGGCGCCGAAAGCACCAGGGCGTCGTTGGCACTCGCGCGGGCAAGCGTGCTGTTCGCGTTGGGTGAAGAGAAAGCGGCGCACCAAAACATCGATGCAGCGCTGGGTGGACCCGCCGGGGTGGCGGCAAGCGCGATGATGCTTCGGGCTCGAAAGCTGTTGAGAGCAGGCGACAACACCGCCGCGCGCGCGATGATGTTGGCGCTGGATCAGAAGTACCCCACCGAAGCTCCGGCCGAAGAGGCGAGCTACCTCGCCGGGTGGATCGCGATGCAAGCAGGGGATTACGCGGTGGCGGTGACGGACTTCGATGGATTCGAAGGCCGTCATCCCCGCTCAAACAAACGCGATGAGGCACGGTGGTTTCGGGCCTACTCGCAGATCCGTCAGAACAAGTTCGTCGAAGCGCATCAGACAATCTCGACCCTGCTGCGCGAGTATCCGCGTTCGGCGCTGGTTCCCCAAGCGAAGTACTGGGCTGCGCGCTGCGGTCAGCTTCGGACCTCAAGCCCCGATGGCGATCCCAACGCGGGCGCAATCGCGACCTTGTACGGCGATGTGATCGCGACTTCCCCCGGCAGCTTTTACGCGTTGCTGGCTCAACAACGGCTGCGCGAGTTGGGGCAGCCCGCGCCGCCGACGTTCGTCGATGGAGCCAGATCCTTGGGTGCCACGCCGCCTCCGGTCGAGCTGAAGCTGGCGCTCGAGTTGGGCAAGGCGGGCTTGCTGCGCGATGCGTGGGAAGAGACCCAGACGCAGATCTCGCAGATCGATTCGGCCGTCGATGCGCTGCGCTTCGGGCACGCGCTGCAGGCATTGGGAGAATTTGGTGGCGCTCACGCGCTGGCTGCGCGGCATCTTTGGGGAGCGGTGTACACGCAGCGCAACCCTGAGGCGGTCGCGCTGATGTACCCCCGCGCGTATCGCGAATCGGTTGAGCGGCTTTCGAGAGAACGGGGTCTGGATCCGTTTTTGGCGTGGGCGATCATGCGGCGAGAAAGCGCGTTCAAGCCCGAAGTCTTCAGCACCGCCGATGCGCGCGGGCTGATGCAGCTAATCCCCCCGACGGCGCGAGCGATCGCCTTGGCGCTCAAGATTCCGACTCCGGAACCCGACGAGCTCTACTCTCCTGAGTCGAACATCGCATTCGGCACCTGGTACCTGTCGGCGCTGATGGAAAGGTTCAGTCACCCGTCGTTGTGCGCGGCCGCATACAACGCAGGGCCGAATCCGGTGTTGAAGTGGGCCACCCAACGGGCGGGCTTGCCGCTGGACATGTGGGTTGAAGAGATTCCGTACAAGGAAACGCGCGGGTATGTGAAGCAAGTGACCGCCGACTACTTCATTTACAGCGCGCTCTACGGTGAGAAGTCGACATCTCTAGGGCAGCTGGCGCTTCAGATTCCGGTACCGCGCGACGGGGGAGTCAGTTTCTGATCAGCGCGGGTTGTTGCGCAAAGAGACACCTGGGCCCTTGGCCAGCCTAGAAGAGGTGTGTCTGAACCAGCCGAGCGTCGCCGCCTGGATGACAGCGAACCACCTCGGTCGCGCCACACTCTTTGGCGAGCTCGACCGCACGCTGCTCGTTCGACTGATCCGTCAGAATCACTGGGTTGGGCCCTGCATCGAGCGTGAAATACATCGCCCTGCCCGCCCGGCGTTCAGCTGCCAACGCGTGAATCACCGCGAGCGTGGCGGGCTTGAGGTAGCACAGCGGCGGATCCGCGGCGAGAGCAGTCGCATGCATTCTCCACGCGTTTCGTTCAGCCAGTTCACCGATCGCGTCCAGATCGCGCGCGCGGATCGCCGACAGCGCGGGGGCGATCTCACTGTCGGCGTTCGTCGCCCAGGCAGGGTAGTAAGGCGACGTGTCGACGGTGTTGCGCATTCCATCGCGCGACTTCACTTCCTTTTCTTCCCGGCTGACCATCGCGACCACCAGCCGCAGCTGTGGCCAGTGGTCCTGAGGGTACGCCTGCTCGGCGAAGCTGTCAGAGCCGTCAATCGCGGCGCCCTTTTTCCACACGCAGACCCCGCCTTGAATGCTTCGGCACGCTGAGCCTGAGCCTTGGCGAGCGAGAATCGATTCCTCGCGCACGTCACGCGGAAGTCCGGCGGCGGCACGCGCGGCCAGCGCGAGCGCGGCGAATCCGGCAGCGCTGCTGGCCAGGCCGGCGGCGGCAGGAAAATCTCCTCGAGACACCACCTTCGCTTTGCCTAGGGTCGAATCCAGCCTTCGAATCAGATCCAGCGCGGCGAAGACCCGCGTCGCCTCGCCTCCCTTCGCGGGGGCCCCGTTGAGCTCGACCACATCCACCTCCACAGCACCGAACTCGACGGTGGTGGTGACCTGCATCGGCGCGAGCGTCACCGACAAGCTGGACTGATGCGGAAGGATCCTCGCCTCGTCGCGTTTTCCCCAGTACTTCACCAGGGCGATGTTGGGGTGGGCGATCGCGGTAGCCTTCATCGGTGTCCTCATCAAGGGGTTTTTAGAGCGCGATTGGCCCAGCGAGCTGGCTGCAAAAGCAGTCGATGCCGTCGGCGGTCAGACGCTTGATCATCGGCTCGGGCTCACGAAATAAACCGATCACCGCGCCGCCGTCTCCGCCCGCGCCGGTCAGCTTCGATCCAAGCGCGCCGTGTGCGCGCAAATAGCGCGTCATCGCGTCGATTCGATCAGACGACAGCTGCAGCGCCGACAGCAAGCCCTGGTTGAGGTTCATCAGGTCGCCCAAAGAGTCGAGATCTCCTTTGCGCACCGCTTCAGCCCCTTCCTTCGCCAGCTGCCCTATCTCTTTGAAGATCCGTTGATACCTGCGCGGCCAGCTGGCCTGCCGCTCGCGCAGCGCTTCCACCGTCGACTTGGTCGACGCGCGTGCTCCGACCAGCGCGACGAGCACCTTCACTGGCTTGCGCGCCTTCACGGCGGTGACCTTTCCCTTTTGGTACAGCACCATCGTTCCGCGAGCGCTCGTGGCGTGATCGACGCCCGACGGAGTGCCGTGAAACTCGCGCTCCATCGCCATCGCTACCTTCTCGACGGCCTTCTGGGAATCAAGCTTTCCCGCGGCGTCGAGCAATGCGCGCGCGACTGCGACCGCGAGCGCGCCCGAGCTGCCAAGCCCCATCGACACCGGCAGATCGCCTTCCACCGACACGCAGACCTTCGGATGTCGGGTGAGCTTGGCGGCAGCCGCAAACGCACGCTCGAGCGCCTGCTGCTGAGCAGACGTCATGCCCTCGGGCAGCTCGAGCTGCGAGGTTTCACAGGGCTTGGCGAAGGCGCGAACACCCCGCGAGATCGCGGCCGCGAGCGCGGGGTAGCCATAGACCACGCCGTGCTCACCAAGCAGGATCAGCTTTCCCGGCGCAAAGAACGAGCGCTGGTACATCAGTTGCCGGTCGCCGCGGCCATTTCCTCGGGGCTTAGCGCGGCGAGAATTTCGCGGGCCTTCTCGACCTTCACCGCGCCAGCGTTGACCAGCAGCGTCGCGAGCTTCTCGACCCAATCACCCCGAGCACCGGCTGTCACCGCCACGCAGCGCGCGTGAAGAGCCATATGCCCCTTCTGAATGCCGACCGAACCCAGCGCCCGAACCGCCGCAAAGTTTTGAGCCAGCCCCACTGAGACCATCACCATCGCGAGCTCGCGCGCGCTGGTCACCCGCAGCACCTTTAGCGCCGCCTGCACCCCTGCGTGGATTTTGATAGGCCCTCCGACGGTGCCCAGCGCCAACGGCATCTCGATTCGACCAACCAGATGACCGTCTTCGAGGTTCCAGGTCGAAAGCGGTCGGTACTGACCATCGCGCGCCGCGTAGGCATGGGCTCCGGCTTCAATCGCCCGCCAGTCCTGGCCGGTGGCGATCGCCACCGAGTCGATTCCATTCATCACGCCCTTGTTGTGCGTGCAGGCGCGGTACGGATCCGCGAGCGCGAATCGACTGGCCTGAACGATTCCGTCGGCGATCGCATTTCCTGGCAGATCGAAGTCCGCCAGTGCGGGCACCGGAATGCGGCAAGTCGCGCGCGCAAGGCGGCGATCAGCCAAATTCGAGAGGATTCGCAGGTACACCTTGCCACCGGTGATCTCTTCCACCATCGGAGCGACCCCTTCGGCCATGGTGTTGATCAGGTTGGCGCCCATTGCTTCTTGGGTGTCGACATACAAATGCAGCACGAGAATCGGCTCGGCCTTGGGGCCTTCGGGCGCGGGCAGCACGCGAACGTCGATGTCGCGGGCACCACCGCCGCGCTTGAGCATCGAAGGGTGAAAGCTGTTGGCGAGCGCGAGCAACTGTTCTTTATGTGCGAGCAGCTTCGCGGTTGCCTCTTCGGGGCTACCGTAGCGGGTGAGCTGAACCTGCCCGATCATGATCGGATCATCGGCTTCCGCGATGAATCCCCCGCCGTCGCGCACGATCTTCGCAGCGAACGAAACCGCCGCGACGACTGAAGGCTCTTCGACGGCCATCGGCACGATGTACTCACGGTCATTGACGACCATGTTGAGCCCGACACCCAGCGGCAGGTGAAACGTGCCGACCGCGTTCTCGATCATCTGATTCGCCGTCACCGTGTCCAGGCAGCCAGAGCCGTTAAGCGAACCAGTTTCTTCGGCAGTGAGCTTGAACATCTTGCTCAGCGCGTTGAGACGCTCGGCCATCGACAGTTTGTGAAAGCCCGCCAATCTGGACGTGACGATTGACGACTTCTCCTTGGTGCGTTCGGTCATGCCCTTTGCCTGAAATTCTGATTGCACGTGGTGCCCCCTGCCCTGTGACGGTGGTCTTCACAAACCGCTGAGCCAATCCTTCAATTCTCCGACGACGACCTTTGGCTTCGACTGGAACTCCTGGGTGGTTTTTGAACCGGTCAATACGAACGCATGGCGAAGCGTGGCTACGATTGTCTCGAGGGCATCCGTGGCGCCCTTCAAACCTCCTTCCTGCTGTGCGCGAAACAACGGCAAGGCCATTCCGCCCAGATCGGCGCCGAGCGCGATCGCCCGGGCGACGTCGAGGCCAGTGCGAAGGCCTCCTGAGGCGATCAAAGTCACTCCCGGCCCGCTGACACGACGGGCGCAGGCGATCGCCGCCGCGGTTGGAATCCCCCAGCTTGCGAATGCGGCGCCGACCTCGGCAGCGACCCCGCTGGCGCGCAGCTGTTCGACCCTCACCCAAGAAGTACCACCCAGCCCTGAGACATCAATCGTGCGTACGCCGCAGTCGACGAGGCGGCGCACGACTTCGGGCGAGATTCCGCAGCCGGTCTCCTTCACCATCAGCCGATCGCCGTAGGCTCGCACCAATTGGGTGACCACTTCGTAGCCGCCCTGAAAGTCACGATCGCCTTCTGGTTGGGTGAGCTCCTGGCCCGGGTTGAGGTGCAGCGCGAGCGCGTCGGCGCCGATCGAATCGGTCATGCGGCGAAGGGCCTCGATGCCGATCGTTGCGGCTTGCCGCAGGCCAATGTTTCCAATCACCACGGTGGTCGGAGCAACGTCGCGCACCGCAAAGCTGTTGAGCAACGCTGGCTGCTCGGCCATCGCGCGCTGGCTGCCGATTCCAAACGCGATGCCCGCCTGTTCGGCGACGCGCGCCAAATCCCGATTCACCGCGCCTGCCCTGTCGGTTCCGCCCGTCATGCCGGTGATCATCAGCGGCGCCTTGAGCGTCTTTCCGAACAGCCTCGTTGACAGTGAAACCTGGCTGACTGACAGCTCGGGCATCGCGCAGTGCAACAGCTTCACGCACTGCAACAGCGTCGAATTCTCCTGCGGTACAACGTCGCCGGTTGCGCACAAATCGAGGTGCGCGTCTTTGCGGCGCGACGTCAAAGTGGCTTTTGAAGTGTCAGGCGACATTGGATGCAGCGATTTAGCTAACGTAAGCCCTTGAATTCCACTCGTTGTCGCCCGATTTCGCTGACACACGTCACTTGTTGGTCGAAGACTAAGGCTGAAAGGTCGTAAAACGGGGCTGTGCGGCCAGTGACTGTCTTCCTCCATAGCGGCGCTTACGACGCAGTTCATCAGGGTTTGTCGATTGCAGCTTCGGCAAGCTCATTGGGTCGAGAAGTTGAGCTCTATTTCTTTTGGTGGGCGCTCGAGCGACTGGTGAAGGGGCCGCTGGACGAAGCTGATCTGCGCGAAGACGTCGCCAATGAAATGGAGCGCCTCGGCGTGCCGACGCTTCGCCAGCTGCTCGAGGTGGTGCGCGCAAGTGGGAAAGCGCAACTCTTCG
>JANOHG010000721.1:0-7106 GCA_031406375.1 Archangiaceae bacterium
AGCACGAACCGCGCGAGCGGCCCCGAGCGCTCGAACAGCTCGTTGATCTCGCGCTCGAGCTCCTTCACCCAGTCGGTGCCTTGCACCACGCTCAGGCTCAGCAGCGGAACGGCTTCCTCGGTGAACGACGGCGGCGGGCCGTTCACAATCCTTGCGCGCAGGTGAGCGTGGCGCGCGCGCACCGCCGGCAGCGCCGCCCGCAGCGCGTCGGCAGTCAGTGGGCCCGAGATCCGCGCCACCGTCGTAAAGTTCAGCGGAGCGCCGAGATCCGTCCTCCAGATTCCTGCTTCCATCGGGCTCAAGGGGCGCACAGGAGGAAGTGAGGATACGCTGCTGCGCGTTTCAACCCATGCTTCTCTCTCTTTGTTCTCAACGCCACTGCCGCGAACTGGACACGGTCGCAAAAGGCATTCGAGCCCAAGGGGTTGCGGTGAGCTAGAAGGACCGCGCGATGGATGCGACCATTCTCACGAAGCAGCTCCCGTTCACTCTCACTGGCACTGACTTCCCGGCGCTTGGCGAGAAGTACCGCGGCAAAGTCCGCGACACGTACCGGCAAGGCGATCGACTGGTGTTGGTCACCACCGACCGCCTCTCGGCGTTCGATCACATTCTCACCACTTTGCCGTTCAAAGGCGACCTGCTCAATCAGCTGGCGCACTTCTGGTTTCAGAAGACGGCGCACGTGGTGAAGAACCACGTTCTCGACATGCCTGACCCCTGCGTGACGGTGGCGCGCCGCGCGGATCCGTTCGCAATCGAGTTCGTCGTCCGCGCGCATCTGACGGGCAGCCTGTGGCGGGACTACCAGCTGGGTAAGGACCCCTACGCGCTCGGCCTGCCGAAGGGGATGAAGAAAGACTGCGCGTTCGAGACACCGTTGTTGACGCCTTCGACCAAGGCGCAACAAGGCGCTCATGACGAGCCGATTTCTGCCGCACAGCTTGTGTCGCAAGGGCTCGCGAGCGCGCGCAACTGGCAGCGGGCCTCGGAAGCTGCGCTGGCGCTGTTTGCAGAGGGGCAGGCGCAGGCAAAGGCGCGCGGTTTGATTTTCGTCGACACGAAGTATGAGTTTGGGTTGATCAACGACGAGTTGATCTTGATCGACGAGATGCACACGCCTGACTCGAGTCGCTTCTGGGTTGCCGACGGGTGGCAGCAGCGCGTCGAGAAGGGCGAGCCGCAGGTGATGTTAGACAAGGAAAACCTGCGCCAGTGGCTCATCTGCGAGCGCGGCTTTTCCGGCCAAGGCACACCACCCGCGATTCCGGACGACGTTCGCGTCGGCCTGACCCAGACCTACGTCAGTGCCTACGAGCGGATCACCGGCCTCACGTTTGCCGCCGAGCCGGGCGATGTGCGGGCGCGGATCGAAGCGAATCTCAGGCGTGCCAAGCTGATCTAAATCGCCGTCGCACGCGCGAATTGGCTCGAATCTCTCTAGACCGGCCGTCGAAGGCACAATTTAGTACGACTCTCCGCCGGCGCGGGTGACGGTGACCTCTGCGTCTGCGCCACCTCGGCGATAAGCGATCTTGAGCACACTGCCAGGCTTGCCGCTTGTCCGGTTGAAGGCTTCGACCGAGCGAGCAAGTGGGTTCCCGTCGATCGCGAGCACCAGGTCACCCTGCTTGAGGCCCGCTTTGTCGGCTGGGCTGCTGGCCATCACCCACGACAGCGCCACGCCTCCTGGGCCGTCGTCGAACGAAGCGCCAATGGTTCCCGGAGCCGTCGCCTCGAATTTTCGACGCCACCCTTTCGGGAGAACGAAGTCGACGCGAACCTCATTGTTCGCGGCAAGCTCGACGTTCTTCGCGACGTTGTGCCCTATGTAGTCCCTGGCAAACGGCATCACGCGGTAGCTGCCGGGCCGTGCGCGAATCTTGAAGCTGCCATCGGCGTCAAGCCGCTCACCCGCCCTGGCATTGGGTTCCGACGCGACTGCAAACACACCATCGACTTCACCTGCTGGCCCATCGACTCGCCCAACGATTGTTCCGGTGTCGAGGACGGCGAGCTCGACCGACACCGTCTGCCCTTCGAGCAGCTGAACTTGGCGAGACTCTGATTCTCGCGTCCCTGCTTTTGCATCGATGTCGACGACCATGCTCTGCAGCTTGTCGAGCTCGACATGCCCCAGTGCATCGGTCACCGCGACGATCGGCTCGCGGTTGGCCCGGGTCACCTCAACTTCCGCTCCGGCGACGGGGTTTCTCGCAGCGTCGAGAACTCGAACGACCAACCCGGCCGCCTGCTTCAGTGTCAGCTCAACGGGCTCAGTCCGGTTGGGTTCGACGCCCAGCAGATCGCCGTGCTCGCCGTCGGCGCATTCGCCAAAGAGCCAGTAACGCCCCTCAGGAACGCGCTCGAGGGTGAAGGATCCATTCGCGGTGACTTGAGCGCTCGCAATCTCGTACGGGTCAGACTCGGCGCGAATCCAAACGCGCGCGCACACCGCGGGCGAGCCGCCCAAGGACGCAGTGCCCCGAATCTGACCGCCTCGCTCGAGCTTGATGACCACGCCGGTCACCGTGGATTTCGAGGGTACGTTCACCCGAACCATTCCCGTCGCGCCGGCTGAGTCTCCTGCCAGCAAGAGGTGGTCGCCCGGGCCGACCGGAATCCGAAACGAGCCATCGGCGTTGACGAAGACCGTGCGCGAGTCGTCGCGAAGATCCTTCACCGTCGCGGCCCCAGTCATCGCATGCACCGTGCCTTCGATGAACCCGCTCGGCTCGAGCGACAACTCGACCTTGGCGTCCTGGTTCTCGAGCTTCACCGTCGCCTTCGCATCGGCAAAACCTTCTGCAGATGCGCGCACGACGAATTCGCCGCCTGCAATGTCTTCGATGCGGTACCGGCCCAGCGAGTCAGCCACCGAAGTCCACGCGTCGTCGATTGCGCTCAGCTCTTTCTTCAACGACCGCAGTCCGAGCTGCTGCCGCACAGAGATTAACGCGCCCCCGACGGGCCGTTGATTCGTCGCATCCTTGACGACGCCGCTGATCGCATGACCCTTTTCAAGGAACAGCTCGACTGATTGCTGCGCGACCCCTTCTTTCACTTCCAGCACCTGGTTCAGCTGCGCGCAGCTCGAAGCGTGGGCAGTCAACAGGTAGAGCCCTGCGGTCAGGGGCAGCACCGTCAGGCCGAAAGCGTCGGTGATGATGGGTCTTGACGGTCGACCCCACTTGCGTGCCAAGGCGCTTTGCTCGAACCGGCGAAACGAGACGTCACCTTGCGCTGGCACCTTCTTGCAAAAGAGCGCGAGTCCGACGCTCGCGGGTGGCTTGTGGGAAGCCGTTGCCACCACACGCGCGATGTCAGGCTCGAGGAGCGCGGTGGGCTGCCCGGTTTGACGCTCGGGCGCCGCAGTGGGTGATTGCGGCGCTGCAGGCGGCCACCAGGCGCCGAGCAGACCCGAGGTAGCGCCGATCGCAACGGCGAGTAGCAATGGAATGAGTTTCTTCAAGTTGTCTCCCCTGCGCGCGGAGAGTGGCGTGGCGGGAACAAAAGTTTCATTCCGGCGCAGGCGACTTCTCATAGTCGGCGATTCGCGGTGCAGCGTTCTGTCGCGTGATGAGCAGGCGTTCACGCAGCAACTGCGTCACCTCATCGGCGAGGACTCCACTCGTTGCGAGGTGGGCGACCGCGCGCGCAACCGACGGCAGTTGGGTGGTCTCGAGCGCCGCGAGCGCCTTCGGGTTTCCGCCTGCGCAGCAACAGGCAAGGTAGAGGTCTTCGACCGCCAATTCCTCGAGCGTGCGCTGAGGGTGACTCGCGGGCGGCAGGCGCGCGGCGAGGTGGGCGACGAACTGTTCAGGCGCGAGGTCCAAAGTCGGCCACGCCAAACTCGCACGCGCAACGAACGACTCGAGCAACGGCTCGAGGGTCACCAGCCGACCGTACGAAGCCGCGTGGGCTGGGAGATGCGCGATGAAGGCCGCGGCGAGCTTCATCTCGGGCGTCAGCGGGTTCGACCAAACACGCGCTGGAAAATCTCGTCGAGGTGGCGCAAGTGGTAGTCGGAAGAGAAGCAGTCTTCAATCTGGGCCTGCGACATTTTTGTGGCCAGTTCCTGGTCTGCGAGCAGCGCGGTCTTGAAGTCAGTTCCGTCGTCGTAGAAGCGCATCGCGTTGCGCTGAACAACCACGTAGGCGGCCTGGCGATCCATTCCGTGCTTTGCGAGCTCGAGCAGCAGCCGTTGCGAGTGGACGACTCCGCCCAGCAACTCGAGGTTTTTGCGCATCTGATCTGGGTACACCCGCAGCGACTCGATCAGACCGGCGAACCGATGCAGCATGAAGTCGCAGGTGACGGTCGCGTCAGGGCCGATCATCCGTTCCACGCTGGAATGAGAAATGTCGCGCTCGTGCCACAGCGGCACGTTCTCCATCGCCGACACCGCGTAGCCGCGAAGCAGGCGTGCGAGCCCGCTGAGATTCTCAGCGAGAATCGGATTGCGCTTGTGCGGCATCGCCGAGCTGCCTTTCTGGCCGGCAGAAAAATGCTCTTCGACTTCGCGAACCTCGGTGCGCTGAAGGTGGCGAATCTCGACGGCGAACTTCTCGAGGCTGCTGCCCACCAGCGCGAGGCAGGTGAAGTACTCGGCGTGGCGATCGCGCTGGATGATCTGACTCGACGCGGGCGCGGGGTAAAGGCCGAGCACTTTGCAAGCGTAGGCTTCGACGGTCGGAGGGATGTGGGCGAAGGTGCCGACGGCTCCGGAGACTTTTCCGACGCAGATCGACGCGCGCGCGGCTTCCAGGCGCTTGCGACCGCGCTTCAGCTCGTCGAACCAGATAGCCAGTTTGTGTCCAAACGAGATCGGCTCGGCGTGAATCCCGTGGCTGCGACCGACCATCGGGGTGAGTCGATGCTCGAACGCGCGGGTTTCGATCGCCTTCAGCGCGCGGTCGACGCCGATGAGCATCAGGTCGGCAGCGTCGCGCAGGATCAACCCCAACGAAGTATCGAGCACGTCGCTCGAGGTCATCCCGTAGTGAAGCCAACGGGCTTCGGGGCCGATTCGTTCTTCCATGAAGGTGAGGAAGGCGATCACATCATGCCGAGTCGTCCGCTCGATTTCGTCGATCTTCGCGACATCAGCTGCAGTGAAGTCGCCTGCCTTCTCTCGGCAGACGTCCAGCGCTTCCTTTGGCGCGATTCCCGCCACCACCATGCCTTCGAGCGCTGCGAGCTCGACATCGCGCCACCGCCGAAGTCGCGCTTCGTTGGACCACAGGGAAGCCATCTGAGGCCGCGAATAGCGCTGGATCATTCGACCACCCGTACCGCGAGG
Organism: Archangiaceae bacterium; assembly: GCA_031406375.1. Classification (GTDB taxonomy): domain Bacteria; phylum Myxococcota; class Myxococcia; order Myxococcales; family Myxococcaceae; genus JAGSPQ01. The sequence continues at coordinate 5,303 of JANOHG010000721.1, forward strand.
CCCTTCTGCGCAGCAAAGGTAATTACGTCGAAGGCGAACGCCTTCGCGTCGCCGAGCCGCCGCGCGGTGACGAGGTTGAGCGTCAGATCCACGCCTTCAGGGTTCGCCACGGCGAGCGCGCCAGGGTCGACCTTCTCGTGAAGAATTCGATTGGCGAGCCGCCCCGCCTGAAGACCGAGCCCAGTCGCAGCGGGAGAAAGTGACAGCAGCGCGCCTTGTTTGACCTGACCTGGCGCCAAACCCACCAGAGGAAGCTTCTCTTCGTTTGTCCAGGCGATCAGCCGCTGCACCACGGCCGCGTTTCCCACCGTGCGATCCGAAATCATCACCAGCGCGTCGATCTTCGATCGTGCCGCTGCGAGCGCCTTCTCGAGGTTGGCGACGGAATCGAGGTCGATCCGCACCAACGAAAGGCCTTTGTTGCTCGCGTAGCCAGCGGCTTCGTCGATGAACTTCAAAGAATGCCGGGGGTCTGCCAACACTCCGACGCGCTTCACCTGAGGCAGCATCGCCTTGACGGCGGCCAACTCGAGCGACAGGTCGCTGGTGAGCGCGATGCCGGTGATGTTCGAGCCTTCGAGCTCGTACTTCTGGAAATAGGGCACCATCACGAAGACAATTGGCACGTCGGCGAACTGGCGGCGCGCGCCGACCGCCGCCGCAGGGCCGATCGCCAGCACCAGCGCGGGCGGATTCTCGCCGAGCCTCTTGAAGACTTTCGCGGCAGCCTCGGTGCCTTCTTCAAGCGTAACTTCCTCGAGGGTAGCGCGGGCTTCGGCCGCGAACCCGGCAGCCAGCGCCGCGTAGGGTCCAAGATCGGCCGACTTCACCACGACGACCTTCGGACGCCCCGCAGCGAAAGCAGAGCACGCGATGAGGCTGAGCAGAGCGATTGAGCCGAGGCGCGCGGAGCTCACTTCGAATCGGAGCAGCACCGGAAGCCAACCTCTGCGCTCTTCCCGCCAGCTCCACCTGCCTGCCGTGCAGAGCATCGAACCGCAAAGTCGGCCCGTGCGAAGGAGCCACCTTTGATCACCTTGTCCAGGGTCCACTCGGACGCGTTGCCGGAAAGATCTGCGACGCCAAAGCCGCTGCGACACTTGGTGAAGCGCCCCGAAGGAATCAGCGCGCGATCTTCACCCGATTCATCTTCGGTATTGCAGGCATTGGGGTCGAACACGTTGCCGTACGGCCAGCGAGCGTTGCCTGGCCCTTTGCAGGCTTTCTCCCACTCATCTTCTGAACACAAGCGCTTGCCGGGCCCTTCACACAATCGCTTGGCGTCCGCCCAACCGACGTTGACGGTGGGCGCGACCCCTCGTTTGTTCGGGTACTCGAACTGATCGATGCAGTAGGCGGCCACCTCGACTGTCGCCAACGTCTTCTCGTCGAAACCACGCATCGAGTCATCGACGCTGGTGCCCATCTTGAATGTGCCGGCGGCGACCAAGCGCATTCCGTCGGCGCAGGGGCGATCTTGATTGCCGGCTGGCGCAACGACCGCAGCGGTTTTGGATGCGGTTGCTTCAGCTGGCTTCTTGCCCGAACCGGCCTTTTCCTTCTCAGCAGCAGCGATGCGCTCGGCCTTTTCAGCTGCCACCTTCTCAGCAGCCGCGACACGCTCGGCCTTTTCCGCCGCTGCCTTCTGGGCCGCAGCGGCGATCCGCTCGGCTTTTTCAGCCGCTGCCTGCTCAGCCGTAGACTTTTCAGCCGTAGACCTTTCACCCGCAGCCTTTTCACCCGCTGCCTTTTCACCCGCTGCCTTTTCACCCGCTGCCTTTTCACCCGCTGCCTTTTCACGCGC
>JANOHG010000746.1:0-2486 GCA_031406375.1 Archangiaceae bacterium
CCTGCACCCGCTCGTCTGTCGCCGCGGTGTGGAAAGCGAGGAAACCGCCTGAGCAAAGCCCGGTGAGCGCCACCCGCAGAAACCCGCGGCCCTGAAGGAAGTCGATCGCCGCGACGACATCCTGCGTCGCAGGCATGGAATAGACGGCATTCTGCGGGCGAGCTGCACCCGCGGGGCTGTCTCCCAGCCCACCCACGTCGAAGCGCAACGAAGCGATTCCTCGCGACGCGAGCGCCCGCGCCAGGTCGACCGTCGAACGATGAGGCCCGATGTGGTGATTCGCGGCGGTGTTCAAAAAAACCACCAACGGCTTTTCGGGCGCCGGGTCTTTCGGAACGCAAAGGACACCGAAGAGCGCGCGGCTCGAAAACTGAACCGGTTCTTCGAAGAAGGTGGGCGCTTGAAGTTGACGGGGCTGCGACAGGGGTGAGCCCGTCAGCGAAGGGTTCGTGGTTGAGCGTTCGAGCAGCCAGGCGACGATGGTGTCGAAGTCACGCTCGGGCAGCCGCGAAGTCAGCGCGTCCTGCATGAACGCGACCCAACCTTCGGTTTTCGCGGCCGTCACCGTGACGCCGAGCGCGGTGAGGTGCTTCTGTGGCCGTTCGTCAATCGGGAAGTCCTCCCGATGTAGAATCAAGACGGCTTTTGCTGGAGGCCGGGTCACCTTCGCGACGTCGAGCTTCCCAAGCGCGGTCGACGTCTCTTCAGAAATCAGCCACCCCGCCATCAGCACGTCGCCCGAGTTGGACACCTCGTCGACCGGATCGCCCGGATGCCGGGTCAGACCGAGCGCCTTCTGTTCTCGAACGTAGGTGCGCCCGCTCAAGCACGGCCCGTACATCACCAACGCGTCGACGTCGGTGCGCGCGCACGCGGCGGCAGTGGCGAGGCTCGCTCCGAGGCGGAGCCCAATCAGCGCGACCCGGGTGACGAAGCTCCTTGCCTTCAGCAGCTCAATCGCCGCATCGATTGAGCCAAGCCAGGCGGGTACCCGCCCGGGCATCCGGTCGTCTCCAAGCGAGTCGCCAGTGCCGTGGTAATCGAAGCGAACGGTCGGCACGCCTGTTGAGGCGAGCCGTTCGGCAAGTAGCCGCAGCGCCCAATGAACACAGAGGCTGTCGTAGCCGTGGGGCGCGCAAATCACCACGCCCAGGTCCCTCGCGTCCGACGCCTTCGGAGCGTGGTACCAACCAATCAAGTCGTGCCCTTCACCAAATACGAGGGGCTCTGCGGCCGGGGCAGTCTTCAAGATGAGCGGATCAAGTTATCCGACCTTCCGGAAAGTACGTGCATGGATTGGTGGCGCGGTCATTTCGGGCCACCGGCTACAGCATCGATCCGGGATCCACATCGAGCACCACCCTCACCGACTGCGGAAGCTCGGGCATCAACGCCTCGGCCGCGTCTAACGGCCCGTTCAGGCAGGCATGCGTCGGACCCTTGAGTACAATCTGCCACCGGCTCTTGCCCTTGATGCGCGCCAAGGGCGCCGGAGCGGGGCCCAACAACCGCACGCCCACCGAAGCGGGAGGCAGCCGCAGCGCCATCGCCTGACCCAGCCGCTTGGCCGTCGCCGCGGTCACGTTTGCGTCTTCGCCCTCGAGACGCACCATCGCCATGCGGGTGTAGGGAGGCCATCCCAGCGCTTTGCGCCGACGCAGTTCGTTCTGTGCGAAGCCTTCAAAGTCGGCGTGAAGCATCCGCGCAATCGCCTCGGATTCAGGATGGTACGACTGAACCAGCACCCGGCCTGGGTCTTTACCGCGCCCGGCGCGCCCTCCGACTTGAGTGAGCAGATGAAACGTTCGCTCGGCGGCGCGAAAGTCGGGAAGCGCCAGCGAAGAATCGGCGAGCACCACGCACACCAGGGTCACTCCGGGGAAGTCGTGGCCTTTCGCCACCATCTGGGTGCCGACCAGCACGTCGATTTCGCGGCGCGCGAACGCGGCCAGCAGCTCGGTGAGCCGTTCGTTGTTGCTGGCCGCGTCGCGATCTAACCTTGCGACGCGCGCACCCGGAAAGCCCGAGGCGACCTCTGCCTCGACGCGCTCGGTGCCGACCCCAAGCTGAAGCAGCGGGCCGCTGCACTTCGGGCAGGTGTCCGGCAGAAACTGCTGACGGTTGCAGTAGTGGCACAACAGACGCCGCGCGCTGAGGTGGTGGGTGAGGCAGACGTCACAGTCCTGGCACTTCAGGCTCTCGCCGCATACCTCGCAGAGCACGAAGGTGCTGTGCCCGCGGCGGTTGAGAAACAGAATCACCTGCTGCCCTTTTGCGAGCGTCTGCGCGATCGCTTCCTTCAACACCGCCGAAAGTACCGGAGGCTCTTCATCCTGCTGCCGAGGACGCGCGACCCTGAGGTCCACCAACGCGATCGTCGGCATCGGGCGATCATCGACGCGGCGATCAAGGGTGACGATGCGGTACCTTCCTTTGCGAACGTTCTCGAGCGTCTCGAGCGAAGGGGTGGCGCTGCCGAGCACCAC
>JANOHG010000749.1:0-2184 GCA_031406375.1 Archangiaceae bacterium
TCCCGAGCAGAGGATACGGCCTTCGCCCGAGCGCGGGTGGAGGACGCGGAGGCCCGCGTCGATCACGCGAAAGCGTAGCTCGAACGGCTCGACGAGCGCGCGCCAGCCGAGGGTGGAGTGCTGGAGGTGAAGGTCCGCGCCGGCGAGCTCTACAACTTCCAGGGAACTGCAGAGCCGCTGCTGATCTTGGGAGACACCCGCACATTGCGGGTACGGATGGACGTCGACGAGCGCGACATCGCGCGGGTGAAAGACGGCGCTGCGGCATGGGTGACCGCGGATGCATTCGGCGCGCGGCGCTTCCCCGGCAAGGTGGTCGAGATTGGCCGCCGCTTCGGCCGGAAGAACGTCCGCACCGACGATCCGGTCGAGCGCAACGACACCAAGATCCTCGAGGTGGTGATCGAGCTCGACGGCCACGACCTGCTCGTGCCGGGGCAGCGGGTGACGAGCTACATCACCCCGGCGCCCAAAGTGCTCTAAAAGTCATTCGGCGACGGCGGTATTCGCACCAGTGGGCTGCCAGGCCGCTGAAAAGCGGTTGTTTCGCCGTCATCGCGCTCAGCTTCAGTTGCCCACCATCTCGAGCGCGCGCCACATCGCGGATTTGGCGCCCTCTTCCTCGGCGCAGACGACCTCGGTGGCCCCGAGCCTCTTCGCTTCGTCGACGTCGCGCTGGAACTGAACGCGCACGAGAATCGGCACCTTAGGCGCCAGCTCGCGCGCGACCTTCAGCCCACGTCGCGCCGCTTCCCCGTCGTTGATGAGCAGCAGCAGCCCCTTCGCGCGCTCGATGCCCGCGGCGATCAGCACCTCTTCGCTGGTGACGTCGCCAAAGAAGAACGGCAGCCCTTCCTTCGCCTTTGCCGCACTCACCGAAGGGTTGAGCTCGACGACCAGCCAGGGCACGCCTGCTCCGCTGAGCGCCTGGGTGACGCGCTGCCCGGTCACGCCCCAGCCGGCGACGATGACGTGGTGGGTCCACTTCTGCTTCGCCTCGGCGTTCACGAGCTCGGTGACGCCGCGGGTTCCCAGCAGCAGCTCGAGGCGTTTGAGGCGGGCAGCTCCGGCGGCGAGACGCGGACCCAGGCGCACCAGCAGCGGAGTCACCACCATCGTGAGCACCGCGACGGCAACGAAGACGCGGCGGTCGGCAGGGGAAACGAGACTCGCCGTTGCTCCGACGCCGATCAGCACGAACGAGAACTCGCCCACCTGCGCGAGGCCGATTCCCGACAGCACGGCGACGCGCGGTGGCAGCCCCATCAACAAAGTCGCAGCGGTCGCGACGATCGCCTTCCCCCCGAGCACCAGCAGCACCAGCATCGCGATGCGCACCGGATCCTCGAGCACCACGCGCACGTCGAACAACATCCCGACCGAGATGAAGAAGAGGCTCGCGAGCGCCTCGCGAAAGGGCAGAACCTCGGACAACGCGTGCGCACCGTACTCGCTGTCGGCGAGCGCGATGCCGGCGAGAAAGGCGCCCAGCGCGAGCGACAGCCCCGACATCGAGGTGAGCCACGCCACGCCGACGCAGACGAGCAGCACCGCCAGCAGAAACAGCTCGCGTCTTCGCGTAGCGGCGACGCGAAAGAGGATCCTCGGCAACACCTTGCGTCCGATGACCAGCGTGAGCGTCACGAGCGCCGCGGCTTTGCCGAGGGCTATCAGCACGTCGGTCGCGCCGTTGCCCACCGAGCCACCGAGCATCGGCGTCACCAGCATCATCGGCACCACGCAAAGGTCCTGGAAAATGAGCGCGCCGACGATCATCTTCCCGTGGGGAGCGTCGAGCTCGTTCCGTTCCGACAGGGCGCGCAGCATGATCGCCGTCGAGGAGAGCGAGACGAGAAAGCCGAAGAACACGGCCTGTTGCCAGCTGTAGCCGCGCAGCACACTGAGGCCCGCGACGCCCGCGGTGGTGAGCCCGACCTGCAGCCCGCCGCCGAGCGCGAGCAGTCGCCAGAAGGACTTCAGGCGCGCGATCGAAAACTCGAGCCCAATGGTGAACAAGAGCATCACCACGCCGCCTTCCGCGAGCGACTGGATCAGAGCGACGTCTTGGGCCAGCCCGAAGCCGGTGGGCCCGACCAGCGCGCCGGCGACAATGAAGCCCGCGATCGCCGGCATCTGCAGGCGCGTCAGCACGACCACCACCGCGACGGCGATCGCGAGCACCAG
>JANOHG010000752.1:0-1247 GCA_031406375.1 Archangiaceae bacterium
GAAAGAGGACCACCGCGACGCCCTCGAGTTCAAGGAAGTCGCGCTGAAGGCGATCGATCGCCTCGAGCATCCCTTCGTTCCCGTCGCGGCGCCGAAGACACCCTGGGTCCCTGTTCAATCGATGTTTGCGAATGGCGACCAAGCGGGGGCATTGGCGATGGCCAACGCCTGCGCGGGTGCATTCAAGCAGTGCAAACAGTTGATGGCGCAGATCCAGGAGTTCAACGAGAAGAACAAGAGGCTCGAGTCGCTGGGGCCTGCCGACCTGTCGGCGTTGATGGATCTGGATCGCAGGATTACCGGCGGGCCTGCAAGCGCGCTGTCGAAACCGATCGCCACCCGGGTGGTAACGGCGTACTACCTCAAGGCGATGTCGGCCAAGGCGAAGGCCGATTGGGGGCAGGCGGTCGACTATGCGAAGAAGGTGCTCTCGGCGGATCCTGGCCACACCGGCGCGCAGGCGATCGTGAACGAGGCGCGCAGTCAAGCCAAGGAAACCTACCTTCGGGGTTACCAGCTGAAGGAGGCGAGCCCTGATGAGGCGATCGCCTTCTTCAAGCAGGTGATGCAGATGACGGTGAAGGGTGACGAGTTTTACGAGAAAGCGAAGTCGAGGCTCGAAGAGCTCAAGCACTAGCCTTGAGGAAGCGCACGCTCCGATGAAGCAGCAGGATCTCTTCGGTGGCTCAGCCCCGAAACCGTTCGAGACCGCGAAACCAGCGCCTGGTCCTTCAGTTCCTTCCGAGCCCGAATGGGTGCGGGTCAGTGCGCCTGAAGAAGTACGGCCTGTTCTGGGCCCCGCGCCTGGCGTGGTTCGTTCGCCGGTCGCTGTTGAGCCGGTTCCTGCATGGCGGCGCGAGCCGGCAAAGAAGGCCGAGCCAAAGGTGCTCACCGTCGGTCAGCTGACTCGAGCGATCAAGGACACCATCGAGCCCATTTTCGGTCGGGTGCTGGTGCGCGGCGAAGTGTCCGGCTTTCGCGGACCCAACGTGCGCGGTCATTTGTATTTCGCGCTCAAAGACGACGCGTCATCGATCGACATCAAGGTGTGGCAGACGACGGCAGCGCGGATCAAGTTCGCGCTCAAAGACGGGTTGTCGGTGATCGTCGAGGGCAGCATCGACCTCTACGAGCCTTCGGGGCGCTACTCGTTGCTCGTTCAGCGCATCGAGCCGACCGGTGTGGGTGCACAGGCCCTTGCGTACGCGCAGCTGAAGGCGAAGCTGATGGCCGAAGGTCTGTTCGGC
>JANOHG010000756.1:0-4876 GCA_031406375.1 Archangiaceae bacterium
CTCGCTTTCCGGCGCCTTGTTGACGTTGTCCAGATGTCCGCCCGCGTGGAACGCGAGGGCGACGAAGAGGCTGCGGTTGCTTCGCTCGAATATCCAGGCGAACACCACGCTGTAGAGCGTGAGTTCCACCACGGTGAGGCAGACGCCGAACATCTCGGGCGCACCCTTCTCAGGCGTGAACATCATTCCGAAGTGCCACAGCCCCCATACCGCGCCGAGAATCAGCGCGCCGACGATCGGACCGTGCCGGGCCGTCACCGCGCCATGGGCATACCCGCGCCATCCGAGTTCTTCGCCAACCGAAAAGAGCACCATCGCCGCGATGAGCGCGGGCGCTTCCGGGAAGTAGAACCAGCGTGCCGGCTGCCCTCCGAGCGCGACCTCGATCAACGTCGCGGGCAGGTGCAGCGCCAGCGGGCCGAGCAGCGCCGCGAGGATCCACAAGGGCCGCGCGCGCCAGCGGCCGAAGAGGCTGCTTGTGTGTCGGCGCGGCAGCCACACCAGCACGGCCGCCAGCGTCGGCCCGAACGCGCCCAGGCCCATCAACGGCAGGGCGTATGACGCCGGCTCCACGCCGCGGACACAGGCGAGCATCCAGGGCACGTCGAACAGCCACGTGATGGTGCACGCCAGGGCGAAGAAAACGTACACCTCGCGAGACGCGCCAGGATTGGGCCGCTCGGCGAGTGAGTCTGGTGATCGCGTTGGCTCAGACACGAGGGCTCTCCGTGGAGCGATGAGTAGACCACGGTGACCTCGGGTGACTGGCGTGTTCGAACGCTGAACATGCCGCGCGGTTTCGGCTGGATGGCGCGCCGGATCTGACGGGCGGCCCGGGCGCGATGGACGCTGCAAAGCTCCTCAAGGGTCAGAAGAGCGTGCTGGCCGCGGTGCAGTCGGGGGCCAAAAGGATGCGGTCGCGCCTTGCCGGAACCGAAAAGGTGAAGCTCGATGCTCACCTTTCCGCGCTCGCCGACATCGAGATGCGACTGGGCGCCACCCAGTACGCGCCGATCAGCTGCAACAGCCCGACGGCGCCGACGCTGAATCGGCCTGGCGGCGCGGACACCGTGCCCGTCGACACCGAAATTCACTTCGACATGCTGACCCAGGCGTTCGCGTGCGACCGCACCCGCTTCGTCAACGCGGGCTGGGGCAATCTCGGTGGCGGGAAGCTGCCATGGATCTTCGGAGACGTCGACGACATGCACGGCGCCGTGGCGCACGCCACCGAAGACCAAACGGCGCTCGGAGCGACCGCTCGCCTCCGCGTCGCCACGCTTCAGAGGTGGTACGCGTCACGGCTGTGCGAGCTGATGGATCGGCTCAACGCGGTTCCAGAGTCGAACGGAACACTGCTCGACAACACGCTAATCGTCTGGGGCCAGGACTTTGGTGAAGACATTCACGGCGGCCTCAACGTGCCGTACGTGCTACTCGGTGGTGCGCAGGGAAAACTGAAGATGGGTCGCTGGCTCGACTATTCGGCGCCGCCTCCGGCCAACAAGCAGAACTTTCGCAACTATCAGCCTGCCAACAAACTGTTCGTCTCGTTGCTCAATGCGTTTGGCGTGCAGGGCGACACGTTCGGGTCGACGGAATTTCCAGGCCCGCTGCCCTGGGTTGTCGTACTGATGTGGATGTACCCGATTGTTTCTTCGGCTTTTTAGCTGAGGCATGACGACACCTATTCAAAAAGTTGACTGCATGATGAATGCCCTCGAAACGTGTCGAGTGATGCCCCCGCCGAGGCATTCTGCGGACGTTCGACCGGTCGAGCAGTCTATTCGTCGCGACGGCTGGAGTCGGCGATCATCTGGAGGAAGCTCTCGAGCTGAGAGATTCGTTCTTCGCGGCGCGCCCCCTGCATCACCAGCTCGTCGTTGCTCGACGACAGCTCCTTCAGCTCACCCTTGAGCGCGTTGACGTGGTCTTCACGGTTCGAAGCGCTGGCAATCAGATCGGCGGTCTCTACCTCGAAGTCGCGAATGAGCCGTTCGTTGCTCTTCAACTCGGCCTCCAGCGAAGCGATGCGCTGCTCCTGCGCGTCGACGCGATCGAGCAGCCGCGACGACAAATCCCTCACGGTCGTCAGCTGCTCGCGGAGTTGTTCGCGCTCGTCAACCAGGGCTTCCAGTTCGGCGCTGTCGGCAGCGATCAGTGCCGGCGAGTAGCGCCCGCTGTTGAGCGGTATCCACCGTCCGCTCTCGGTGAGCGTACCCAACGGGCGCAGCACCGGGCGTTTTCTCGGAGGATCCTTCTTGTGCTCGTCGGTCATGATCGACTCCTTGGCTCGAAGTTGTGCCGGTATTGGGATGACTTCAAGGCCTACCGTGCGGTGTGCGGGTCACTGGGGCTCTGGGGCCACCTGACGCTTCGACGCGAGAGCCTCGACGTAGCCATCGAACGCTGGCGCGCTCGCAGCAGCCCCGTCTGCGACGAGTTGGTGGGCCCACCGGCGCTCGGCGTCACCGCAGATGTCCTCGAGGTCGCGCCCCGACTTGCCCTGGCTGTTCTCCGCGAGCGCTTCGAGGTGCTCCTTTGCCAGATGGCCCGCGTAGAGGCGGAAGATCTCGAGCCGCTCCTGCGAATTCGGAAGGTCGAACCGCACCACGCGGTTGAAGCGGCTCACCAGCGCGCGGTCGAGATCTTCTGCGCGGTTGGTCGCGCCAATCACCAGCACGTTCTCGCTCTGCGCGATGCCCTGCAGGTTCCGCAGGAGCACCGACAGCACGCGCCGCGTGGCTTCGTGCATGAACTTGTCCCGCGAGCCCGCCAGAGCGTCTATTTCGTCGAGGAAGAGGATGCAGCGGGGGAAGCGGTCGGCCTGGTCAAACACATGCGCGAGGCGGCGCTCCGACTCGCCGTAGTACATGCTCATCACCGACTCGATCGGCAGGTACACGAGCGGCGCCTTCGCGACGTTCGCCAGCACCCTCGCCATCGTCGTCTTGCCGCACCCGGGGGGGCCCTCGAAAAGCACCGCGCGCGGAATGTTCGAGCCCGGCTTCCCGCGTGCCATCAGCGCGACCTGGCGAAACAGCTCGCCGTGGAGGAACGGCGAGACGACGGTGGTCTCGACGACTCGCTTCGTCTCGGTGTAGCCGCCGAGCCGCGCCCAGGTCCAATCTTCGTTCTTCGAGTACACTCGCGCGCCGAGCTCTTCGAGGACCTCGGCGGGGTCGCGCTCCTGCTCGTCGGGAGTGAGGCGCTTCCAGATGTCGACGATGCATTCGGCGTCGCGCTCGGTGAAATCGGAGTCCTTCTTGAGCTCGAGTTTGCCCGGCACGCTGGAACGGGTTGGCACGAAGCGCACGCGCAGCAGGTCTGGTTCCTTCCCCTCGCCGGCGGGAATGTCGAGCGCGGTGAACGCGAACTCGTTCGACCAGTGAAAGTCGAACCGCGCGACGGCAAAGTACTTGCCGATCGCCTCGAGCAATTCGGGTAGGGCGGTAGCGTCGGCCTCTGGCAACACCATACGGACGCAGCGCTCGTTCTGCGAGAGCCCGAACTCGATGGTGGCGGCCCGGCGATCGTCGCCCGCCACACCGCGCCGGCCAAGCACCGCTTCGATGCGAGCTCTTGCCTCGTCGAACGACAGCGCGCGGGTCGCTTTGCGCTCAGTCACGGCGGCTCGGACTCTGTCAGTTGGCACGGCTCCAACATGGTATCAGACTCGATGCGCTCGGCGTTCTTCGCGCAGGTTCCGCTTGCGCAGCTTCATCGATTGGGGCGCGGCGGCGGAGTCGTCGCGCTAATCCTCTCGGCGCTCGCGGGATACGAAGCTGGCTGGTCGCTTGCCCTCTCGCAGGTCGCCCGTCTGTTCTATCGGCTGACAACGACCTGGTGGACACGTCCGGTGTACTGATCGCCATCTGTGGCGGAAAATCAGCGAGTTGAACCATCGACGTGGAACGCTCGACTGCCGAAGGCACCACCTTCGTGATGACGTTCCAGCTTCCCGTTCGGGAATGACAATTTTGTAGCGCACTGTGGGAGGACGGCTCCCACAAAGACTCTCAGTTCCCCATCTCATGAGCGCCATCATGCTCGTCGAAGACGACGAGAACCTCAGCGTCACCCTGGCCGACAACCTCGAGCGCGGCGCGAAGCGAACGGGCGTCAGCGTACTGCATAACCTCCGTTGCATCCAGACGCCCGCGACGCCACCCACAGCTGCGCCCGGTCGCCACCTTCCGCGTCGGAAACGGCCTGCTCCCCACCCAACTTCACGGCTCGCCGGTGCGATTTTGTGGTTCGAACTTCCTCGACGTGCGAGCTCGGGCGCTGCGATGAGAACGCCAAGCAGAGAAGGCCGAATCACCCGCAGATCTTTAAGATGGCGACGAACACGCTTTACCAATGCGGCAGCGCCCTGATTGGTTGGAACAGAGCCCTTGCGAGCGATGCCTTTTGGTGGGCGGTCGCAGTTCGATGAAGCATAGTGGCGCGGTTGAACCTTCTGACTCTCGCCAGCCGCAACCTGCTGCGGCACCCGCGACGGGTGGCGCTGGCGACCACTGCGCTTGCACTGGGCATCGCGGCGGTCATCATTCTCCGCGGGATTGTCGGGGGAATTCAGCAGCTCAATGTTTCGATGTTCGTCGACGGGTCAATCGGCGCATTGCAGGTGCACCGCGCCGGCTATACCGACGCAGCAGAAGTGATGCCGCTTTCGCTCGACTTCGAAGACACCTCGGACCTGCGCGAGAAGCTGCTCGCGGTGGCAGGCGTCAAAGCGATCGCACCGAGGATCTACTTCGGAGCCGCGCTGGGTCAACCCGGAGATCGCGAGGCGGCTTACTTCATGGCCATCGCGATCGACCCTTTGCGCGAGGCGAAGGTGGCTCCTCGCCGCGTCAGCTGGGCGAGCCAG
>JANOHG010000774.1:0-2061 GCA_031406375.1 Archangiaceae bacterium
GCCTCCGCCGGTGGCCAGCACGCCGCGCGGATGCGCCTCGAGAAACCGGGTGAGCGCGTTGAACTCGAGTTTTCGAAAGTAGTCTTCGCCGTGAATCGCAAACAGCTCGGGCAGCCGCATGCCGGCCGCGGTCTCGACCAGCTGATCGAGCTCGAAAAAGTGGGTGCCCAGCCGATCTGCCAGCGATTTTCCGATGGTGCTCTTTCCTGCGCCACGCAGCCCGAGCAATGCGATCACCGCCGACGCTGGCCCCACTGGATCTTCGAAGAAATGAGGCAGTGGCAAGGCAAGCGCCTGCGCGACCTGCGCGAGGTTGAGCAACGAGATGTTCGCTCTGCCCGCTTCGAGCTGTCCGACAAACCGTTCAGACAGCCCCGCGGTTCTCGCAAGCTCTTTCATCGTCTGGCGCAGCTGCTGCCGGCGCGCGCGCACCCGTTTTCCGACTTGCTGCAGCAGTTTGTCGGCGCCCACGTCACGCGAAGTATAGTGCTGCATCAGTGCCCGCGCACGCACTATGTTGCTTGCCTGTCGGTGACGGTTCGTGCGAAATCTCACCCATGGCGCATGACAACGTGGTTGAGACACTGGCCTCTTTCGAGACAGATCCTTCGAAGTACAAGCATTGGAAGCTTCAGTTCGAGGGCGAGGTGGCGCGGCTGTCGATGGACGTCAACGAGAACGCTGGGCTGCGTGCAGATGACTACGTGCTCAAGCTCAACAGCTATGACCTGAGCGTCGACGTCGAGCTCGCAGACGCGATCCAGCGAATCCGCTTCGAGCACCCGGAAGTGCGGGTGATCGTCGTCACCTCGCAGAAAGACAAAATCTTCTGCGCTGGCGCGAACATCTTCATGCTCGGCAGCAGCAGCCACCCCGGGAAAGTGAACTTCTGCAAGTTCACCAACGAAACAAGGCTCTATCTGGAGGATGCGTCGGCGAACTCGGGGTTGAAGACGATCGCCGCTTTGAATGGAACCGCGTCGGGCGGTGGCTACGAGCTGGCCCTGGCGTGCGATGAGATCCTATTGATCGACGATGGCAACTCGGCGGTGTCGTTGCCTGAAGTGCCGTTGCTGGGCGTGTTGCCGGGTACCGGAGGGCTCACCCGGGTGGTCGACAAGCGCAAAGTGCGACGCGATCAAGCCGATTTTTTCAGCACGACGGCCGAGGGCATCAAAGGCAAGCGCGCAGTCGACTGGCGCCTGGTGGATCAAGTGGTTCCGAAGAGCCGGTTTGCCCAGGTGGTGGCCGAACGCACCCGGGCGCTCGCCGCGCACAGCGACCGGCCGAAAGACGGCAGGGGGCTGGCGCTTGCTGCGTTGCTGCCGAAGATCACGCCCAATGCCCTCGAATACAAGTACGTGACGGTGAAGCTGAATACCTCACCGCGCGTCGCCGAACTCACCTTCTGCGGGCCCGACGGGCCACCTCCGAGTGATGGCGATGCGCTGCAGGCGGCGGGCTGTGGGGTGTGGGCGGTGGCGGCATTTCGCGAGCTGGATGACGCGCTGCTGCGGTTGCGGATCAACCACCTCGACATCGGCACTCTGGTGATGAAGACCCGCGGCGATCCCAAGCAGGTGCTGGCGTGGGATTCGTTCGTGGCGAAGTCTTCTGCCACGCACTGGTTGATGCGCGAGGTGCTTCACCTTCAAAAGCGGGTCTTCAAACGACTCGACCTGACCGCGAAGACGCTTTACGCCTTCATCGAGCCTGGCAGCTGCTTCGCCGGTTCACTGGCTGAGCTCGCGCTCGCGTCCGATCGCAGTTACATGCTCGACGACCCAGCGCGCCCAACCGAGCTCGCGCTTGGCCCGCTGAATGCGGGCGCGCTTCCGATGAGCAACGGCATCTCGCGCCTCGATGTGCGGATGCTCGCGACGCCCAACCGCGTCAAAGAGATCCTGGGTCACGTCGGGCCCTTTAATCCTTCTCAAGCGCTTGCTGCGGGGCTGGTCACCTTCACCCCCGATGAGCTCGATTGGGAAGACGAGCTGCGGGTGGCGATCGAAGAGCGCGCGGCGATGTCCCCCGACGGGCTCACCGGGATGGAGGCCAACC
>JANOHG010000780.1:0-1032 GCA_031406375.1 Archangiaceae bacterium
GCACAGGCTTTTCCCCGCGCAAACGAATCTCGTCCAGCACGTACCCGATCTTTCGAATCGCCCACAACCGCGGGATGAAGTCCTGAGCCTACGAGTCCTTCGTCGCCGTCGCCCGGAACTCGTAGACCTTCTTCTGCCCATTCACGCTGCCGGTCAGCACCACCGCTGCGTCGGTTGGCGTGCGATAGCGACCCATCACCACCAATTGGCTGCCCTTGAAGAGATCCGGGAGCTTCTTCGGGTAGACGTCGAACGTCGTCAACGAGCCCAAATCCAGACTCAGATCCGACAACACAGGGTTTGCGACCTTGTCGAAGAACCCAGAGATCTTCACCTCGTGCTCCTTGCCATCGCGCACGAACTCGCTGGTGCCGTTTCCGTCCTCGGCGAGGCGATCGATCAATCGGGCGTTGAGTTCCTCACCCACGCCGAACGTGAAGACACGGCTGCGACCCTTGTTGGCATCCCGGGCGTGCTTCACGATCGCGCCTTCTTCGGTCTCGCCCACGGTGGGGTGGCCGTCGGTGATGAACATCACCAGGTGCGGCTTCTCGCCCTTGCCCTCGCCATCCTTCAAACCTCGCACCAGCGCCTCGTCGATCGCGGTGCCCCCAATCGCTTCGAAGGTGCCAACGAATTCGACCGCCTTCTTCACGTTGTCGGGGCTCGCCACCTTCGGCTTGTCGAACAACGACTCGACGTCGGTGGAAAACCGAACCACGTTGAACTCGTCGTTCGGGTTAAGGCGCGTCACGCAGTATTTCAGCGAGTCGCGCGCGAGCTTGATCCGATCGCCCATCATCGAACCCGAGGTGTCGATCACGAACGTCACCCGCTTGGCGACGATCTCGTTGGCGGGCACCTCGTTGCGCGGAGAGATCAGCGCGATGAAGTACCCTGGCTCTTCAACCGAGCTGCGGTAGGTCAGCATCGACAGGCCTATCGCCTTGTCGGACACCGAGTAATACAGGTCCAGGTCCTTCGAAATGTCGGCGCCTGGTCCCAACTCGAGCCCGACGATTGCGGCGTGCT
>JANOHG010000890.1:0-4424 GCA_031406375.1 Archangiaceae bacterium
AGCCGCTTGACGTCCTCGCACAGCAGATTGTGGCTGAAGTCGCTGCCCAGGAATGGGACGAGCGACAGCTGTATGCGCTGTTCAAGCGCGCGATGCCCTACGAGGCGTTGAGCTTCGAAGACTACGAGAAAGTGCTGCACCTGCTGTCGGAAGGGGTCGCGACCAGCCGCGGTCGGTCACGCGTGCATCTGCACCGGGATAGGGTCAACGGGTTCCTGCGGCCACGCAAAGGCGCCCGGCTCGCCGCGGTTCAGAACGGCGGCGCGATTCCCGACACCTTCAGCTACCAGGTGATCGCCGAACCCGACGACAAGCAGGTCGGCACGCTTGACGAGGACTTCGCGGTCGAGTCGATGCCGGGCGACGTCTTCGTCCTTGGTTCGACCAGTTGGCGGATCCGCCGCATCTTCGACGGGGCGGTGCGCGTCGAGAACGCGCATGGCCAGCCTCCGAACGTTCCCTTCTGGCGTGGGGAAGCGCCCGCCCGCACCGACGAGCTGTCGGCAGAGGTCGCGCGGCTGCGCCACGACGTCATCGCCAGGGACGACGCGCACGCATGGCTTGAAGGCACGCTGAAGTTGCCTGCCGATGCGGCAGACCTGCTGGTGCGGTACCTGCGCGCCGGTGCTGCTGCGCTGGGTGGAGTCCCCACCCTCGAAAAGCTCTACGCCGAACGGTTCTTCGACGACGCGGGAGGCATGCAGCTAATCATCCATTCCCCCTATGGCGGGCGGATCAACCGCGCCTGGGGCCTGGCGCTGCGAAAGAGCTTCTGTCGCGCGTTCGATTTCGAGCTGCAAGCCGCTGCGACGGACGACGGGCTGATTCTGTCGCTTGGCGAGCAACACAGCTTCGCGCTCGAGGACATCTTCGACTTCGTTCACCCCAACACCTGTGAGCAAGTGTTGACCCAGGCGGTGCTACAGGCGCCCATCTTCGGCACCCGGTTTCGGTGGACGTCGTCTCGCGCGCTGGCGTTGTCTCGGATGTCGTCAGGCAAGCGGGTGCCTCCTCCAATTCAGCGTGCCCGTTCGGAAGACTTGATGGCCGCGGTGTTCCCCGAGCAGGTGGGATGCGCCGACAACCACGGGGGGAAGGACGTCGAGCCGCCGGATCACCCGCTGGTGAATGAGACGCTGAAGGACTGTTTGCGTGACGCAATGGACGTCGATGGGCTGAAGGCGGTGCTGACTGCGATGAAGGAAGGTCGCATTGCGAAGTTCGCGGTCGACCTGCCCGAGCCCAGCGTCTTCGCGCACGCGATGCTGAACTCCGCGCCTTACACCTACCTCGACGAGGCCCCGCTGGAAGAACGGCGCGCTCGAGCCGTCTCGGTGCGACGCACCCTGCCCGACGCCGATGCGGCGAAGTTTGGAGTGCTCGACGCTTCGGCCATCGCGCAGACGATTGCGGACGCCCGGCCCGACCTGCGCGAGCCTGAGGAGCTGCATGACGCGATGTTGCAGCTGGGCTTCTTGCCGCTCGATGTGCCCGAGCAGGTGATGCCAGCGATTCCCGCCCAATGGCTCGCGGGACTGATTGAGGGCCGCCGCGCGGCGGTGGTCGAGATTAACGGGCGCACGATTGCCTACGCCGCCGAACGGGTGCCGCTGATGAGGGCGCTGTTTCCCGCTGCGCCGCTTACTTTGGAGTCGTTGCCGGGCGACGCGCCACTGGAAGAAGAGCTGGCAGCGCGCGCCGTGGTGCGCGGCTGGATGGAGATCCTCGGGCCCACGACGGCGGCCGAGGTCGCCGCGCTGCTCGGAATCAGCACCTACCTGGCGGAAGTCGGACTCGCGAAGCTCGAAGCGGTAGGGCAGGTGCTGCGGGGAAGATTTCACTCTGACCGCCCGGTCGACGCGCCGCAGGAATGGTGCGATCGCCGACTGCTGCAGCGCATTCACCGGCTGACGATGGGTCGGCTGCGCCGCGAGATTGAGCCGCTGTCGGCGCAGGATTTCATGCGCTTCCTCTTCCGGTGGCATCACATCGGGCCCGACTCGCAGCTGCGCGGAACGTTGGGCGTGTTGAAGGCCATCTCGCTGCTGCAAGGGTACGAAGCGCCCGCCGCGGCGTGGGAGCTCGAGCTGTTGCCGATCCGCATGAAGCAATACGTGGGTGAATGGCTCGAACAGCTGTCGTGGAATGGAGAGATTGCCTGGGGCCGGCTGACGATGAAGGACACCCGGCCGGCGATTGGCCCTCGGCGTGGTGAGGCCCACGTGCCACCTCTGCTCGAGCCACCGAAGCGAGCGCCGGTGTCCGGTCGCAACGCGAGTCTCACCTTCGTGCGCCGCAGCGAGCTCGAGTGGCTGTTGCAGGCGGCGCGGCCGATGGCGCTGCTGGCCGATGGCCCGCGCGCGTTACCGGAAGATTTGTCGCCGGCGGCGCGCGACATCGCGCAGGCGCTTGAACGGCGAGGCGCCAGTTTTTTCTCTGAGTTGCAAGCGAGCACGCGACGGCTGCCTTCGGAACTGGAAGACGCACTGTGGGAATTGCTTGCGCGCGGCCTCGTCACTGCCGACGCAGTTGCGAACCTTCGGGTGTTGCAGTCTCCGAAGCTGCGTCGTCGCCAGCGCGCATTGCAACGTGGAGGCCCCGGACGCTGGTCGTTGCTGGCGCCGCTCGAACAGCTGGATTCAACGGAACGGTTAGAGAAACTCGCCAAGCTTTTTCTCTACCGGTACGGCATTGTATTTCGCGACCTCGTCGCGCGCGAGAGCCTGGCCCCGCCATGGCGAGAGCTGTTGCCCATTTACCGACGGCTCGAGGGCAGGGGAGAAATCCGCGGTGGGCGGTTTCTCAATGGCTTTGCAGGTGAACAATTCGCGCTACCCGAAGCAGTTGAGACCGCGCGCGCGACGCGGCGTGCTCCGTTCACCCAGCAGGTGGTGCATTTGTCGGCGGTGGATCCACTCAACCTTACCGGGGTGGTGACCCCTGGGGCGCGCGTCCCGGCTGTGATGGGTCACTTCGTCACCTACGTCGACGGAATTCCTCAGGCGCCGCAGACCCAGAGCGAACACACGCAGTAGCGAACGTCAGGGCACCAGCACCAGCTTTCCCAATACCTGGCGCTTCTCGAGTCGCTCGAGCGCCTCGGCCGCGCGGTCCAAGGGCAGGCTCGCGTCGACGTGGGGCTTGAGCTTCCCTTCGCCGACCCAGGCCAGAATTTTTTCGGCGTTGGCGCGCTGTCGCAGCGGCTCGCGCATTGCGAACGCGCCCCAGAAGACGCCGACGATTTGACAGCCCTTGAGCAGCGCGAGGTTGAGCGGAATCTTCGGAATGTCGCCCGCCGCGAAGCCGACCACCAGAAAGCGACCTTCCCAGGCGATCGACCTCAGCGCTGGCTCGGAATACCGACCTCCAACCGGATCGTAGATGACGTTCGCTCCATCGCCCTGGGTGAGCGCCTTCACCCGTTCCTTCAAATCCTCGGTGCCGTAGCAAACGCCTTCGTCGGCGCCCATTTGCTTGCAGAACGCTATCTTCTCGGGAGTCGAAGCGGCAGCAATCACCTTTGCGCCAAGCAGTTTTCCCAGCTGAATCGCCGCCACGCCGACACCCCCACCGGCCCCCAACACCAGCAACGTCTCGCCCGCCTTCAGCTGGGCTCGGTCAACCAGCGCGTGGTACGTCGTCGCGTAGGTCAGCAGCGTCGCCGCGCCGACTTGAAAATCGACTGCGTCTGGCAGTTTGACTGCCGCGAGCTCAGAGACGACGAGCTTTTCTGCGAAGCCTCCGTTGAGCATCGTTGCCGCGACGCGGTCTCCGACCTTCAGGAGACTCACCCCTGCTCCAATGGCACCGACGACTCCGGCCGCTTCTCCGCCCGGAATGAAAGGCGGCTCGGGCTTGAACTGGTACTTGCCGTACGAGAGCAACACCTCGGGAAAGTTTACCCCCGCTGCGCGAACGTCGATCAGCACTTCGCCTTCTGAGGGCTTCGGGTCTTCCAGCTCGTCAACGCGCAGACCCTTGGGACCAATCAACTCGTGGCAGCGAACAGCTCGCATTGTGACCTCAGGACGCGGTGGGGTACCCACCGAGCATGAAGAAGATAACGACTCCAGTGACCGAGACGTACAGCCAGATGGGGAAGAGCACGCGAGTCACTTTGGCGTGTCGTAAGAACTGCTTTCGCCAGGCGAAGTAGAGCGCGGTGAGGACGAGCGGGACGACGGCCATCGAGAGCAGCACGTGGGTTGCGAGGATGCTTAAGTAGACGGTGCGGATCGCGCCCACCCCGCCGAACTTCGTGTCCCCGTGGACGGAGTGGTAAGCGACGTACCCCACCAGGAACAGCGCCGACGAAGCGACCGCTAAGACCATGAAGTAGCGATGGACTCAACATCAGATACAGGCCGAGTGTGCCTAACTGTGCTTCAATGCGCCGATTCACATAGGACGGCACAAGGATGCCC
>JANOHG010000848.1:0-4153 GCA_031406375.1 Archangiaceae bacterium
GTGGTGCCGAGGTCGATGCCAATGATTGGTTCTTTCGACGCCACCGAGAGACAACCTTATTGCATCGGCCCTACTTGTCGAATCGAGAATAGCCGTCGATGGCTCCCACCCAGCTCGACAGATTGACCCCTTTGAGCGTGAACACTTCTTCCACCGACACGCCGTTGGCCAGGTCAACGGCCACCACTTCCAGCTTCACGGTGCCTTGGCTCGCCGGATCAGCGCCTGGGCCCGATGGCGCAATGGGCACGGTAATCGCGGTCTGAGCGCTGGTGAGCGCGAAATAGAGGACATGCCGCTGGTGGCTTCCAGTCAAGCTGACCCGGGCGAGCTCGCCGCCGCTCGAGTAGACCGAGCTCCATTGTGGTTGGCCGGGTGCGAAGCTGCGGCCTGCGACCTGGTAGCTGGGGTTGGTCGGCACTGGAAGAAACGGTGCGACCAGCACCTTCACCGGCAACGTGGTTCCTCGGGTAAGCCGCCCTGAATAGGCGTTGCCGGCGTTGTTGCCGCCCAGCGCCCAGATGCCGGGAATCGACAGCTCGAGTCCTCCGTACGGAGTTCCGCTGCGCAGCACCACAGCGGGCACCGTCCGCGTGCCATCTGGCCCGGCGGGCCCAGCCGTCACCGATGAGAATCCAATCGGCAGCAGGCCGCCCTCATCGTCGACTTCTGCCGCGGCGATCACCACCGTGTCCAGAGTGCTGGGAAGCCTGGGCAACACCACCTCGGTGCGGCGCTTCTGCTCGCGCTTGGGGGTGAAGTTCAGCGGAAAGAAGTTCGCGTAGTCGGGGACGTCTTCGCTGCCCATCGGACACTTCGTCACACTTGAGCACAGCCCATCGCCGTCGATGTCGGTGGTGTCGGGCACCCGCAGGCGATTGGTGAGCACCACCTGGCTCTGCACCGCATAGTCGAAGGCACCGACGTACGAGAGGAACTGGGTGCTGCGCAGCGCGAGCGCTGCGTCGAGGTCCGCACGACCAGCAAACGCCACCGCGTGCCGCGACCGCCCCGCCTGCCCAAGACCCAACGACTTGCCTTTAATTTCCTGGGGGATGCCGAAGCCTGGTGAGGTGTACAGCACCAGACTGCCGGGCACTGGCACTCCTTGCCCGATACCCGGGATCTCGACGGTGAAGTTCTCGCCGAGCAGTAACGGCAGGTCGACCGACGGAAGATCCGATGCTGAAATCGCCGCGAGTCCTGCCCAGTATTGTCCGCTCGTTTGCACTTCGCCGAAGGAAATGCCCGCATTGAAGCCGGCGGCGCTGTGCACTGGGTTCTCTCGCAGGGGCAGGTAGAGATCCACCGACGCAGTGTCGAGCACCGACGCGCGCTCATGAGAGGGCAAGCCATCGGCGCGCACCGCTTGCGACACCGCGGTGAAGATCGCAGGCCCTGCGCCGAGGGCAGGGAAGAGCGCCACTCCGATTGCGTTGGTGACCACTTCGGTCGGGGTGACGCAGCTCGCCGACTCGCATCCATGGACCTTCACGCCCGAAAGCGCGATCTGCGTCGCTGCGTCGACGACCAGCACCCGACGACCCGAAGTCGTCAGCGCGTAGATTGTGATTTTCGTCTCAACGGGTGGCACCGCCGCGCCAATCACCGAGCCGCGCACCACCACCTTTCCTTGAGCAACCCCAGTCACGCGGCCTACCCCATCGACCGTGGCCAGGCCCGAAGGCATCCCCGCTTCGTCGAGCACCGCGAAGGTTCCTCCCGCCAGAGGATAGGTCGAACCGTCAAGTCGGTAGGCCAGCAGCCGCAGCTGCAGGGTGTCAGAGACTTCGAGCAATGCCGCCGTAGGGCTGATCGCCAGCAACGCAATCTCACCCGCGGTCGGCGCCGCGAGGCAGGTTCCGTCGACGCAGGCTTTTCCCGGGCCGCATTCCGGGTGTCCCCGGCAAGTCGAAGGGACGCAGAGCGCGCCAACGCATTCCTTGCCCAAGCCGCACGTCGCAGACGAGCTGCACTTCGAGGTCGGCTGACAATGGCTTTCCTGGCAATAGCCGTTCTGGGCGGGCATCGGAGGCGCGCTGATGCAGTCGCCGTCAACCAGGCACTTCGGCTGCTCGAGACACAGTCGCTTGGTGCAGTCGAAGCCCGGAGGGCACTGTCCGGTCGCGAACCGCTTGCATTCGAAGTTCGCTGCGCATTCTGCGTCGCTCGCGCAGAATTTGTAGGCAACGCAGCGGCCAAACGTTGCGCTGGTGCAGTACTGATTGGCGGAACAATCGGTGATCGTTTTGCAGTCAGAAGCTCCGCACAGCCCCGATTTGCAGACAAGCCCTTCTCCGCCGCAGGTCGCATCGTTGACACACCTGCGCGTACAGGTGCCCGATGCGCATGAGTAAAGGGTGAGCGCCACGCGAGGGTCGATTCCCGGAGCGCAATCGGCAGGCATCGTACAAAGCGGAAGACACAACCCTTGGGTGACTTCGCACCGCGCGCCGCTTCCCGCGCAGTCAGCGTCGGCGGTGCAGCGCTTTCGTGACTGACAGCTGCCCGAAATGCACTGCTGGTTCGCTGCGCAGGCGCTGTCCATCGCGCATTGGCATTTGTCTGCGGTGCAGGTGAACCCGCTGGCGCAGTCGGAGTCCTTGCCGCACTCGGGAGGAAGCTTGCAGGTTCCCGATCGACACACCTGCGCATCGCCGCATTCGCTGTCGGTAAGGCAGATCGCGCCGCACGCGCCCCGCCGGCACCGTTGGGTAGCCGTACATTCGGCGTCGGTGTCGCACGGTGTGGAGTTCACGCTCGGGCACCCGAGCATCAAGAACGAGGACAGCACGCAGAAAGGCACCCGCATGGCGGCGGACTCTAGAGCAAGTGTCCGCGTCGCGTGTTGCGTGCTGCTTGATGCAATTTGCGCCGTTGCGACAAGATGCCACGCTGCGGGCGCATGGACCTGGGTCTCTTGGTCGGTACGGTGCTGCGGCACGCAATCTGCTGAGGAATCGGGAATGACCGCTGGCAACCCGAAGGTCCTCCTCGCCGAAGATGATGATGAACTGCGCGAGCTGCTGACCGCGCGCCTTCAAAGTGAAGGGATGCGCGTGGTGGAAGTGGAAGATGGCTTCGAGCTGCGCGATTACCTGGATTTGTGCCGGCCCGGAGGCGGTCTGTGTGAGCCCGACCTGGTGATCACCGATGTTCGAATGCCAGGTGAGACAGGCCCCGAGGCGCTCGCACATTCGTCGTTTATTCATGCTCCGGTGATGATCATCACGGGTTACATCTGCCCTGAGCTTCGCGCGGTCGCGGCCACAGGCGGAGTTGCGGCGATTTTCGAAAAGCCCGTTGATCTCGACCTGCTGATGCTGGCAATCCATCGGGTGCTCCAGAACTGAACGAAGGTGGCGGTGCTCTCGGCTACAATCGAGCCCACATGGACGCCAAACGATTTCTGCAGACAGTCGGCTCGGAAGTCACCAGCGACTTCATCAAGAATCGATCGATCCTCTCTTTCGAGGAATACACCCAGCTCTTCGTTCAGGCGCCCGCGCGACAGGCTCGCAACGCGGCCCAATACCTGCGCGACGCGATGGATTTCTATGGCAGCGAACAGGTACCGCACCCCACTGGCAAGATTCGTCGGTTCAAGATCTTCGATGCTCCAGCTGGAGATCGCGACGGGCGGGTGGCTGGCCAGGAAGAAGTGCAGAACGCGATCTACCGGCTGCTGGGAAACTTCGTTCGCGCCGGAAGAATCAACAAGCTCATCCTGCTGCACGGACCCAACGGCTCGGCGAAATCGACGATCGTCGAAGCGCTGAAACGCGGAATGGAGCATTACTCGGCCCAGCCAGAAGGCGCGCTCTACGCCTTCAATTGGATCTTCCCGTCAGAGAAGCTGGTCAAAGGTTCGATAGGCTTTGGGGACCGCGCCCCAGGCGGAAACAGCGGCTTGCTGGCCAGCTACGCCCACCTCGAGGCCGAGAACATCGAGGTGCGAATCACCAATGGTCTGCACGAACACCCGTTGTTTTTGATCCCCAAAGACGAACGCAAGAAGCTGATCCTCGAAGCGCTCGGACCCAAGTCGGACTTCATCCTTTCCAGCTACCTGCTGCAAGGAGAGCTGTCGTCGAAGAGCCGGCGCATCTATGACGCGTTGCTGGCGACCTACGAGGGCGACTGGCTCAAGGTG
>JANOHG010000900.1:0-7205 GCA_031406375.1 Archangiaceae bacterium
AGCGTGCTGATGCCAAGCGAAATCACGATCATCATCGTCTCGAGGGTGCCGAACTGCAGCCAGAATAAGACGAGCACCACCGGGAAGAGCGCCGCGCCGCTGAACATCACCCCCTGCGCGGTCTTTTTCGTCTTGTTGAGGAGCCGTTCGGCTGCCGCAGGATTGCGCGGCGGAGGTGCGAGCAACTCGGGAGGCAGGGTCATTTCATCCTCGCCCAAACAGCCTTCGCCGACTCGCGCGAGCGCGCTGCGAGCTCGTCGAGCTTCACCGCCAAGAGCTTGCGCGACCACAACCGCCAGATGCCATCGACCATCACCGACTCGACATGCCGCGCTGACAACCCATGAATCAGGTGGGCGGCGAGCGTCGACACGTCGAACGGCGTCGGGGGCCGGTAATCGAGGATCATCAAGTCTGCGAGCGCTCCTGGCTGTAGAGGCCCAATCGGTGCTCCAAACGCCGCCGACGCGAGCCGGTGCCCGTTGGCGAGGAAGCGCAGAATGTCGATCGGCTGACCGGCATCGCGCGACTTGAGCCACGCCGACTGCGCTTCGGCGAAGACGTCAAGCGACATCGCGTCGGTGCCAAGGCACCCTCGAACCCCGAACTTCCCCGCCGTCGCAGTTCCGGTCTGGGTGAACATGTTGCTTCGCGCGGCGTGCACCAACCACGCGCCGGTACTCATCAGCGAGGCCAGGTCGTCCCACGAAAGATGCACGCCTTGCGCGAGAATGGTGCGCTCGCCAATCAACCCGAACTCTTGCAGTCGACTCAACGGCGACTTCTCGAACTTCACCGTCGACGCACGCTCTTCGGCGGGGTCTTCGGCGAGCGCGAGCTGAAAGAAGGCTTGCGCCGCTTGAAGCACGCCGCTGACCCCTTCGAGCGCATCGCGTGAGATGAACTCGAGATCCGAGACTGCCACCGCCCCGCGAAACCGGCCCCGCGCACGCTTGACGTAGTCGAGACACTCTTCGAGCGCTTCTTCGCGGCCCAGGGCTCCGAAGCGATCCGACACCTGGTAGCTCAGCACCGCGCGCAAGCCGACCTGGCCCAAACCGTGGGCGACCCGCGAGAGCGAGCCGTTGATGTGTTTGGGTGAAGCATGAAGGTTGAAGATGGTGGTGACTCCGGAGAGCAGCCCTTCAACCGCTCCGATGGCGGCGGCCGCCTCGACGTCGTCGGGCTCCAACGACGCTTCGAGCCTGTGCAGCGCAAGGCTCTCAGCGCCAAACCCACCCCCAACGCGCTCGGCTCCGCGCATCAGCGACGCATGCAGGTAATGATGGGCGCTGACCAAACCCGGCATCACCAGCTTGCCTTCAAGAAAGAGAACCTCGTCGCCTGGCAGTTCGTCGACAACGGGTGCGCGCTGGACGATTTGCCCTTGATCGATTCGGAGCGAGCCAATCTCAACCGATGCAGGCTCGAGCTCAACCAACATTCCGCCTTTGAGCACGGTAGCCAAACGGAGCGGGAAAATACCAGTGCTGGCGATTGCGTTGGTGTCCGACTTCCGGCCAGATGTTGAATGGATCGCGAGCAGATTTGGCGACAAGGCCCCACACCTGACTCGACGGGACGCCACGATGAGACTGTTGGTGCTGGCTGTATGGTTGCTGCTCGTGGGGTGCGAGCCGATGGCGACCGCCACCCAAATCACGGCCACCGACCAGGCGATTGTAGGCGGCACGGTAGACTTCGAAGACCCCCAGGTCTTCCAGTTGATGATTCAGGGGATTCCAACCGGAAGGGGCTCGTGCAGCGCGACGCTGATTGGCGCGCGCACTTTGCTCACCGCGGCACATTGCGTAGATCCGCTGCGGTTCGGTGCTTCGTCACTGGCGATGATGGCGACCAACAAGACCCACGCCGCGACCGCCCAGCCCAGCGACTTCATCACCGTGGTCGATGCGCGCCGTCATCCCGAGTGGAGCTTTCCCTCGCCGAACAACGACATCGCGTTGGCGCTGCTCGAGAAGGCGCCGACCATTGCCCCAAAGAGATTGAACTTTGCTTCGGTGACCCGTTTCGGCGGCAAGCCGTTGCGCGCGGTGGGCTATGGGATGACAGGCCCAGACGACGGAGGCTCGGGGATAAAACGCCAGGTCCACCTCACCTTTCGGCAGCTCACCGCCACTCAAATCCGGATTGGGGATCAACTGAGCAAAGGAATCTGCTCGGGAGATTCGGGCGGCCCTTCATTTCATCTCTTCGCCGACGGCGTCGAACGCGTGGTGGGCGTTCATTCGACGTCGTCGGTCACCGACTCGTGCCTAGACGGCACCGACCAGCGGGTCGATGTGCATGCCGCTTTCATTCGGGCATGGCTGGTAGAGAAAGAGACTGCGGCCTGCGGGGACGACGGCCAGTGTGTGCCGACGGGCTGCCCCGAGCTGGATCTCGACTGCCAATGCGAGGCAGACGGCCTGTGCACCGACAAGTGCTCCCACCTGCAGTACGACCCCGACTGCCCGGCTGATTGCGTTGAGAACGGAGTCTGTTCGGTCGGACCCTGCCCAATCCCCGATGTCGACTGCGGGAACTTCAGCGGCGCGTGCTCCAAACCAGAAGACTGCTTAGGGGCTCGATGCGTCACCGACCCTCAGCATGAGCGCGCTTACTGCAGCGCCGCATGCACGCTCAACCCCGAGTGCCCCGCCACGATGTTCTGCGATGCGACGCGCACTTGCCGTTACCAGCAGTTGCCGATCGCCCACCAAGGTGCGCCGTGCGCTGCCGGGAAGCAGCTGTGCGAGCCGGGTGCCATCTGTCTGGTTTCCACCCAGAGTCCAGGCACCTGCGTCGAACCGTGCGTCAAAGACTCCGACTGCACTGACAACCGGATGTGCGTGGGCGACGCTGCCTTTTCGAGGTCGTGCCAACGGCCGGTCGAGCTGCCAACCCCTCGAGAAGCAAGCCCTTCAGCGCTCTGGGGTTGTGCGACCACCCGACCCGAAGGGCTGTCGGTATGGGTAAGCGTATGGCTGGCGGGCACCGGACGTGCGCGAAAGCGAAAGACGCAGTAGGGAGTAACTCTATGCGTCGACTGCTGCCGCTGGTGTTGCTGGTGTCTTGTGGGGGCCCGCTCGAGTCCGAACCCGTGGGAGACGTCGCCTACCGACGAGATGGCATCGTGGGCGGCGCGACCAACTTCAACGACCCCCAACTCTTCTTCGTCGAAATGACCTACGCGCCCAACTCGGTCTTCAGCTGCAGCGCTACGCTCATCGGGCGTAAGACCTTGCTCTGCGCGGCGCACTGCATCGCGCCAGACGAAATGGGCCGCAAGCCGACGGTGCGTGTCACCAACGTACCGCGGGTGCGCAACGCGACCGCTTCCGACTGGATTGCGGTGAGCAGTCAGCGCTACCACCCCAACTACCGCGCGACGTTGATTGAAAACGACTTGAGCGTGCTCGAGCTCGAGCGCATTCCCACCATCAAGGCCCGCGAGTGGAATCGGGCCAACTTCAACAATGAGATCGTCGGAAAAATCGTTCGGGTCGCTGGCTACGGAATCACTGCCACCGAGGGCGGGGGGTCCGGAATCAAGCGCAACCTCGAGCTGCCGGTAAACGACCTCAGCCCCACCTTGCTCAACTTCGGCACCACCAATCTGAAGGGCACCTGCAGCGGCGACTCGGGTGGGCCGATGTTCTACACATTCCCCGACGGCATCGAACGGCAGATAGGCGTTCACTCGTTTCACCGCGGCGATTGCGGAAGGAACGCCGACGCCCGCGTCGACAAGGGCGCCGCCTTCATCGACCAATGGTTCATCGACGTCGAGGCGCCCAGCTGCGCCGAGGACAACCAATGCAAAACGGGCTGTACCCCCACGGATGTCGACTGCACCTGCGCTGCCGACGCCCAATGCAACCCGCTTTGCCTAAGCACTGCGAAGGACGCCGACTGTGCTGAAAGCTGCAGCGCGGGCAACGTCTGCTCAGTCACAGCGTGCGCGACGCCAGACCCCGACTGTCAGGTCTTCGGCGCCGCCTGTGGCGTTGATGAGCAGTGTGCAGGGCGCCGCTGCATCAGTGACGCGCAGAACACCGAAGGCTATTGCAGCAAGGCCTGCGCGCTGGCCACTGACTGCCCGGTTGGAAGTGAGTGCAACAGCGCTGGCGTTTGCTCGAAGTTGCAAAAGCCGGCAGCGAACGAGGGCCAGGATTGCGTGCCTTCGCAAACGCACTGCAACGGCGCCCGCCTCAAGTGCGACCTTTCAGGTGCTGGCAAACCCTACCAATGCCTGCGCACCTGCTGGTTCGAGAGCGACTGTCTGAGCACCGAGTCGTGTGCGTTGGCGCCCGATGCTGGAACCTCGGTGGGGGTCTGCACACCTGACATCGTGCTCGATAGGTTCATCTTCGTGAAATACGCCGCGAAGAGCTGCTCGGCGACGGGAATGGGACCTTCACTGATTGCCCTGCTCGCGCTCGCGCTGCGTCAGCGACGAAACAGATAGCCGCGCCCACGCAGGGTGATGAAGTGCACCGGGTTCAAGGGATCCGGCTCGAACAGCCTGCGCAGGCGAAGAATGAAGTTGTCGACGGTGCGGTCGGTGGGGAATGCGTCCATTCCCCACACCTCTTCGAGAATGTCGGTTCGCGACAGCGCCTCGTTCTCGACGCCTACGAAGAGCTCCATCAGCTTCAGCTCTTTTTCGCTCAGCGACAGCTCGCCTTCGTTGGTGAGCGCCTGGCCGGTGTCAAAGCGGATCCAACCCCTGCCGAACGCGAACAGCGGGCGACCTGTCAACGCCGGAGCTTTTCGCGCCCGACGAAGCAACGCTCGCACCCGCGCAAGGAGCTCGGCGACATCGAACGGCTTGGTGAGGTAGTCGTCTGCGCCCGCATCGAGTCCGCGGACCTTCGACGCAGTGTCATTGCGGGCGGTGAGCATCATGATTGGAAACCCGATGCTCTTCGCGCGCGCTTCCTTGATGAGAAGAAATCCGTCACCTCCGGGAATCATCGCGTCGATGATCGCCAGCCCGAAGCCGGGCGGTCGGCAGATGCCCGCGAGCCCCGACGGGTAGTCCTCCGCCGTCTCGACAAGGTAACCTTCATGGGCCAGGTTCAACGCGAGCAGCTGCCGAACCAGGGGCTCGTCTTCGACGACGAGAATCCGTTCAGCCATGGGCCCCCTCGACGCCTCGCAGGCTCAGCGTGAAGGTGCTGCCTTTTCCTTCTCCCTGCGAGGTTGCGCTCAAGTCGCCGCCCATCTGGCGCGCGAGCTGACGCGACAGCGACAAACCCAGCCCGCTGCCATGGCTCACTGCGCCCTTTGCGGCGCGCGAGAACGGATCAAACAGCCGTTCTGACAGCTTTGGATCAAACCCCAGCCCGAAGTCGCGCACCTCGAGCTTCCACTGCGCGCTTTGGGTAGCTGAATGAAGCTCGACCTTGCCGCCTCCGTACTTGCGCGCGTTGTCGAGCAGGTTCTCGAGGATGACCCGAAACGCGTCGGGGTCCGCATACACGCGTACCGGCGCCGCTGGCAAAACCGCGACGGCCTCTGCGCCAAAGCCGTGCGCGCGGTGGGCAAGCACCTCGGAAATCAACGCTCCCGCTTCGTGGACCTCGAGCACGTTGCCCTCGGGCAGCGACACCGCTCGCTGATAGGCGAGAATCGTTTCGGCCAGATGTTCGAGGCGATCGCACTCGGCGATGCCGCTTTTCAACAGGGGTGCCTGCTGTCCGACAGGCACCGAACCCAGCTCGAGGCTCTGCAGCAGCGCGCGAACGCCCGCGATAGGCGTCTTCAGCTCATGGCTGGTGAACTGAAGCATTCGTTCCATCCGGATTCGAGCTGCCTGACGCCTTCGGGCGACAACGAAAAGGACCATCATGCAGAGGATCAACGCGAGCACGAAAAGGCCCGACTCGCCGGCAATCATCAACAGCAGCCGTTCGCCGCGCGCGTCCAACGCAGCCAGACCGTTTTTGAGCTCAAGCGCGTCTTTTGTCGTCAGCGTGAGCAGGTCTTCGGCCAGTGCCTGTTCCTGCCCAATCAAGCGTCGGGCAAAGATGCTCCACCAGGCGACCAGGGCCGCGATGATGGCGACCGCGAACGAGAGCACGAAGTACTCGAGCCGACGCGAGAGCCAACGAATCAAACCCTTTCCGGCGCTCATGACCGCGCTTACCCCAACTCATGCGGGTTGCCCGGCTCGATGAGCGGGTGGCTTCCAGCGGCGCGGCCAAGGGCTTTGAGCGCGGCGTCGACCATCGCATCGGGTCCGCCGCGTTCTTCGGGGAAGCTGCTGAGCGCGCCTTTGACCCCAAGCGTCACGCTCTCTCCAAACGGCCCCCCATCGCGCAGGAACGCCAGGTTGTGCTCGAGCAGCCGTTCGGCGTCCTTCAACGAGACGTCGTGCAGCAATACGCCAAAGCGGGCGGCCCCCAGATGCGCCACCACATCGCTGACGCGAAACGAGGCTTTGAGGCGCGCGCCCATCGCCGCGACGGCTGCATCGGCTTCCAACCTGCCGCGCGCCTGCTGCAACGCCGCCAGCGCTCCCTCGAACACGAGCAGCGCGAGGGTGCGACCCCGGCGGGCGAGTAGAATCGCACGCTCGAGCTCTTCGAGCAGGGTCTTGAGCGTGGGAAAGGTGGGCAGCGTCGAGCCGCGGTATTGCAGCGTCTGAGCCCTGCGACGCACCTGCACGCGAATGCGCGCGAGCAACTCTTGTGCATTCACCGGGGCCGACAGCACATCGTCCGCACCCGCCTCGAACGCCTCGAGCCGCTCTTGGCGTGAATCACCCTTCGCCAAGACGACCACTGGCAGCTGACCATGCCGCGCGTCAGCCCGCAGTGCTTTGAGCAGCGCAAGGCCGTTGACCCCATTGAGCTCGGTGGCGAGCACCACCAGCGCGGGCGATGATTGATTGAGCGCTTCGAAAAGCTCGTGGGGATCCAAACACGGTGTCACGGTCAGGCCGTCGGCCGACAGTGTCTCGGCCACCGCGCCCAGCAGCGCGCGATCTGAGGCCAGCGCGAGCACCGGAACGCCACGGGGCGACTCGGCGAAATCCGCCGCGATTTTCAGCAACGACGCCGCGTCGGGAAGTCGGTGCACGTAACCCGTCGCACCCTTCGCTTGGGCCCGTAGCCTCGCTTCGAAGCTGTCATCGCCTGCCATCAGCACCACCGGACCCACCCCTGCTTTGACGAACTCACTGCAGACCTCGAACG
>JANOHG010000922.1:0-5051 GCA_031406375.1 Archangiaceae bacterium
GCCGTCGGTGACGCTGACCTTGAATCCGTCGCCGGCCTGCCCCTTGAGCTTGAACCCGACAGGCAGCGAACCAAGCTCAGTCGCAATCGCATCAGCGCTTTCTCCCGTGCGCTCGTTGGTGAAGCGCAGCTTGGCGCCCGGCTCGGAGATGGGGCGGTCGGTGTTGTGGGTGACGCTGATTCCGTCGGGCGTTACCGCCAAGTCGATGCGTTCAAGGTTGGCAGTGGCGTTGCGGGTATCGGTGCCAAGGCCTTTGGCCTGAATGGTGAGCCAATCGCCCACGGAACCGTCGGCGGCGCGGGTGCGCAGGCGAATCAGGTCGCCTTCTTTCATGTCGGGCACCACACCTGAGAATTTTCCGGAAGCGTCGGCTCTTCCCAACTCCATCGTGTCGGTGAGGTGCAATCGCCCGGACGGCGCCGTCGAGAGGTTGATCGCTTCAATCACCTCACCCGGTTTCGCGGTGCCAGAAATTCCGTTGGCCTGGCTGCCGCTGATTGAGAAGCCCAGCGGCGCCAGCGTTTCCTGCAGCGGAGCGCGGCCGACCAGCGCCTCGAGGAAGTTCTTCGCTCCTGGATCCACCTGAAAGCCCGAACGATCGAGCAGATGTTCGAGATCTGCCTTTTCGGTGGAAGTGATTCCCTGATTTGCGATGTCGAACTGCTCTTTGCGCGTGATGCCTGGCCGCGACAGCTCGGATTTGATTTTCGCAGCGCTCGTGAACCAGCGATCTCCGACGGCGGCAAGCACGTCGACGATCTGCGCGTCACCAATCTTCGCAGCGGTTGGGTTTTGATTGCGAAGCGAGTCGGTGAAAGCTCGAAGCTGGTTGTCGCGAATTCCAATTGGAGGCATCGGGCACCTGTTGAGACTGTGTGAGGGCGCGGACCGTAGCGGAAAAATCACCAAAACCCGATCCGGCGTAGGTAAGTCGTCACTCACCAAATAGATGTACGCGACTTACCCACAGAAGCCGCGAATCGAACGCAAGGTCATTTGCTGAGCCGTTCAGCGGCGGCTTGCGCGAGAGACCGCGTGTCGAGCAGCAAGATGGCCGCCGAGATTTCTTCGTTGTCTGTTCGCCGTGCAAAGTGGTGGTGACGCATCGAGACTTGTTGCGGATCGACCGAAAATAGTCAGTGGACGCAATGGCGTGCCTCGTGCAAAAGCCCCGCGCAATGTCCCCCACGTACCTACTTCGGTCACAAAACCGTGCCGGTTTTGTCGGACTGCTAGCGATCGTCGCCAGTTTCGTGGCACATGCAGAAGGTCCCCAAGCGCCCGCTGCCACTGTTCCGCCAGCGCCTGTTGAAGCATCTGCGGAATCGGTCACCCAACCTGCGCCGACCAAAGTTGTTCCAACTCAAGCGCCCACCGCGACGCCCAGCGCGACGGCGAGCACTTCGGTGGTGCCGAAGGCGCAGCCGGGTTTTCGTGGATCCAGCCTGAGTTACGGCCATCAGGCGACGGCGTACACCTTCGATCGCGCCGCTGAGCCGATGTACAACCCAACGTGGTCCCAGCGGCTCCGAATCGCTCCCGAGTGGCATTTTAATGATCTGCTCTTCGTGCGCGGCCGCTTGTCCCTCGCCCAAGAATTTACCGCTTCCGACAGCACCCGCCGGCGCAACGAAGTCGAGCTGTCCGACCTGGCGTTCGAGTTCGGCGTCACCGGGTTGACCATTCCGGTTGCGAAGATCCTCGTCGGCGCTGACCTGCGCATCGCGTTCCCCACCTCAAAGACCTCGCGCTCTCAGACCCGCCTGCTTTCTCTTGCACCTGGGATTTCGCTGTCACGCAGCTTGGGTTTCGGGCTCACCGTGGGCTACGGCGGCCGATTCAGCTACCGGTTCCATCGCTTCACCACCTCGCAGAACGAGTCGCCCGCCATCGCGTGTGCAGACCCGCTGAGCTTAGAGTGCTTGGGGCAACGCAACCAGGATGTTCTGAACAAGGGCGTTCGAAATGCACACTCGGACCTGACCCACGGCCCCAAAATCGCCTTTTCGCCATTCGAGAAGCTGTCAATCAACGCTGGCTTTCAACTCTCTCATCAGTGGCTCTACCCGCTGTCGCCCACCCCCGCCGAGCTCCCTGCGATTGCCCCTGCCGTCGACACTCCTGTAGACAACTACACCAGCTTTGATCTCTCGGTAACCTGGCAGCTCGTCAAACCGATTGGCATCACCTTCGGGGCGTCAACCTTCTCGCCTCAGCTCAACACCTCAGGTACCCGCTATTTCCCGTTGTTCAACCGCAACACCACGCTTTACCTCGACCTCAGCTTCGACATTGAAGCCGCGACGTCGGGTCTCTTTGGAGAGTCCACATGAAGACGCGCCTCCCCTCATCGGTTTGGCTTTGCGCCGCGACTGCGATTCTTGCCGGCTGCGCAGCTGAGCAGCCGCCGATCTCTCGCGTGCAGCCAGACTTCTTCGAAAAGGAGTTCTTCATCGGCAAAGACTATAAAGCGGTCACCGATGATCCTGAGTTCTGGTCGCAGGGAACGCTGATCGATGTCGGCTACGGCGCCGCACAAGATGGTCTGTTCACCTCGACCTACGCGCAGCCGCTGAGCCGCATCAAGTGGACGGTGCAGGAAGATCTGCTCATCGCGCGGCTCGCTTATGAACGCATCGAAGGCAGCGACGGCAAAGGCGCTGGCAAAGCCACCAACGACGGCATCGTCGTCGCGGCATACAAAATCCGCAGCCACTTCGACGTGAAGCGCCAGTACAACCCTTCGACGGGCGAGCAGCTCAACGTCATCGAAGAGAACAGCGTCGATCGCCCCTGGCACCAGCGGCAGTTCCTGCGGGTCGACTGGTCGAAGAACCTCAGCACTGACAACTTCGATTTCGACACCCTCTCGCAGATTGGCATTTACGGTGGCGTCGCCTACGAGCCGCTCGCGTACTACGTAAACGAGCCGGATCATGCGGACGCTCCGCACTTTGACCCGAAGGCTGGCTACCTGGACGTCACCAATAAGGCGTTCGCAAAGCCGATGCTGGTTAGCCTCGAGCGCTTTGGCGGCGGGATGTTGCCCGCCTGCATGTTCGATGCGGACTTCTCGGGTGGCGTCGCGCCGGCTGCGGGTTGTTCGCCGGTCGAGCTCACGATTCGCCAGTCGTTCCGCAAGGTCGAGGACAACGACTACGAAGCGCAGGATTGGGATGGCCACAAGTTCCAGGCGTTCGGCGCGTTCACCACCGATCGCAAGGGCTACGCTCGTAACTACGGGATGACGGACACCCAATGGCACCGCTTCATCAACCGGTACAACATCTGGGATCGCAGCCACTTCTACACCGACGCCAAGGCAATGAAGGGGCCGACTCAGTGTTTCACCCCGACCACGACCCCCGCTGGCGCAGATCCGCACCGGGACATCAATCAAGACGGCACGGAAGACGAGTGCGCCTCAGTCGGAGCTGGCTCTCGCTGCAATACCTTCCGCCAGGCCTGCACGCTGCCTTTCAAGGATCGCGTGGTGCGCCCAGTTACTTGGTACTACGCCGAAGGCTCGAATCCCGAGTTCTTCGATGCGACCCGCAAGGCCACCAACGAGTGGGATGTCGCGCTGCGCAGCGCGGTGCAGACCGCGCGGTACACCGAGTGCGTTCGCACCAAGGCCGCCAACT
Source organism: Archangiaceae bacterium (assembly GCA_031406375.1). GTDB lineage: Bacteria > Myxococcota > Myxococcia > Myxococcales > Myxococcaceae > JAGSPQ01. The sequence goes on from JANOHG010000922.1 coordinate 3,645, forward strand.
GCGAAGCCAGCTTCCCCATCTACGCGGGCCAGATGGACGACAACCAGGACGCGATGGATCTCGCGGCCGAAGTCGACGATTGCCGCGACGGTCTTGCCTATGCGGGTGAAGACTGCACCGCATTGGCAGAAAGCCTCGGCGCCAAGCGCAAGTACGTGCCGGGTGTGCGTGCTCTGGCCAAGCTGCCCGAGATGATTGTGCTGTGCCACAGCCCGGTCGAGCTCAAGGATCCTGCCGCGTGTGCACCTGCCGAGTTGCGGTTGCCGGCAGAGGTCACTGCGGTTAGCTGCTTCAATGCCGAGAAGGCAGGCGATGCCAAACTGCTGACCACCTGTCGCGCCGCGCTCAATGTTCGCAAAGGCGATCTGCGCTACCACCACATCAACGTCATCACCACGCCCCAGACTCCGTCACCGTGGGGAATCATGGTCGATTCTAACGACCCTCTCACCGGCGAAGTCGTCGCGGCGAGCATCAACGTTTGGTCTCACGTCACCGACTTGTGGAGCCAGGGAATCGTCGACACCGCGCGGTACATCAAGGGCGAGCTGACGACCCCCGAGGTCACCGACGGTGACTACGTTCGCGACTGGGCGAGCGCGGCCGAGGCCGCGAGCCAGGGAAGCTTGCCGAAGCTCAGCAAAGCCGAGCGCACCCGGTTCATCTCTGAGGCAGTGGGCATTTCCGACGTGACCGAAGTCACCGCCCAAATCGCGGCCCTCAAGGCGAGCCCTATCTTCAAAGACCTGAAGAAGATCGCCCACGATGCTTCGAACATTCGCGTTGATGCCTATGCTCCCTCGAGCACCAAGCCTACCTACGAGGCGCGTCGCAAGCGCGCGCTCAACACCCCTACCGAGGCGGCGCTCACCACCAAGATGATGCAGTCGTTTGCCGGCGGCAATGGCAAGCTCAGCAGCGAGATGGTGGCCGAGCTGGCGTCGCCTCTGCGAGGCGCGAGCCCGGTTCTGCAGCGTGAGATTCGGCAGGCGAAGGAACTCGCCTTGGCCGAGCGCGGCGCCTGCGTGATGCACGAGGCTCCGGCTCCGGTTGCAATCGGCGATGTGGCGGCATTGCTCGAGCAGAAGTTTGGAAAGTTCGACCGCGCCCAGAGCAAGGACGTGCAGTTGGCCCGGGCGAACGCGATGCGGCGCTACCTCGCCGACCGCGCGCACTACGCGATCGTCACCCACGAAATGGGTCACTCGATTGCGCTGCGGCACAACTTCGTCAGCTCGTCTGACGCGTTCAACTACCGCCCGCAGTACTGGCAGCTGCGCACCGACAACGGCACCAACATCAAGAACTGCCCCACGCTCGACGCGACCGGCAGCTGCGTGGGTCCGCGCTACTTCGACCCGCTCACCGCCAACGAGAAGAAGAACATGATCGGCATGTGGATGCAGT
>JANOHG010000923.1:0-1507 GCA_031406375.1 Archangiaceae bacterium
GCTCGCGTCGGCTGCCGTGCGGGGGTTGGGAAGCGCAGGCGATCTCCGCGCGGTCGAGCCAATTACCAAGCTGCTCAAAGAAAATTTCCCTGAGTTGCGTGAGGCCGCGTGCGAGGCGTTGATGCAGCTCAATGATCCAGCCGCGCTGGGGCCGCTGGTCGAAGTCGCACTCGAGAAGAGTCCAACCAGCCCGCTGGCCACCGCCGCGATTGTGGGGCTGCCGCGGTCGCCCCAAGCAGACAAGGCGTTGTGCGACGTTGCGATTGCCGGGGGTGGAGCCGAAGTGGGCACCGCAGGAAGGGAAATGCGGCGTCGCGGCGGATGCCCGATGGAAATGGTGCTCGAGAAGCTCAAGGGTAGCGCGACTGTTCCTGCGGCACTGGCGGCGCTGGCGGCGCTGGGCTCGACCGCGAAGGACGCGGCGCCCAAGGTGCTGCCGCTGCTGACCCACACAGACTCCAACATCCGAAAGCTCGCGGTGGATGCGCTGGTCGAGCTGGGTGACCAAAGCGTTGCCCCCGCGCTGCTGAAGGTCTTCGAGACCGAAACGAAGTCGCTCGACCATCAGCGCACCGATTGGGTGCCCGCGCAGCTGCCGCTGAAGTACGGCGCGTGGTTTGATCCCAGTGCGCCAGCCGATGAACGAGACCCGGACGCGGCGACGCGTCTGAAACAAACCGATTTGTTTCGCAAAGTTCGCGCGTTGGCCGACGCGAAAGCAAAGGAGCAGGGCAAGGTGATTCTCGAGGCTCGCGCTCCGCGAGAGATTGTCGATGACGCCAGTGAGCCCCAGTTAAAGGTGTTGGCCGCGCTGGTCCGCGCACTTGGAATCCTCAAGGCGGACGGCGCACATGCGATTGCACAGAAGTATGTCGACGAGTCGAGCGCCTCGCTGCGCGCGGCCGCTTTGGTGTCGCTGATCGCCCAGGGGCCTGATGGTCTGAGGGTGGCGCAGGCCGGCTTGCTCGATACCGAGCGCGAAGTGCAGGCGGCGACCGCCCACGCGTTTGCCGAATCAGGAGAAGCCGGCCAGACCGCCCTGCTCACGACCCTCGCGCAGCTCACCGGCGATCGTTCGCGGCTGCTCGAGCCGTTCAAGTCGGTGATGCCGAGCAAGGCAGGGATTCCAACCCTGCTTCAGCTGGTGAAAGAAGGCGGGACGGAGGCGGGTACCGCGGCGCTGCTGTTGGGCGAGATGGGCGCGACCGAGGCGGTCGACGCGTTGCTGAAGACGCTCGAGGATCCGACCTGCGTGGTGCGCCGCGAAGTGATCGCGTCGCTCGGTAAGCTCAAGGATCCCCGCGCGGTGACGATGGTCGGCAAGGATTTGTACAACGACAGCGCAGACGTTCGGGCCGCTGCAGCTGAGGCGCTGGCGACGCTGGGGGCGGGAGATCACGCCGACGCCCTTGATGCGCTCAAAGGCGATTACTACCGCAAAGTCCGAGAGGCCGCTTCGGCGACCCAGGCCAAGCTCAACACTGGAGCGTCGCGCTGATGGTCGACC
>JANOHG010000926.1:0-2544 GCA_031406375.1 Archangiaceae bacterium
CTTCTTCCAGCTCACGGGCGGCTCCGACGGCGGGATCCTCGCCTGAATCAACCATTCCCCCCGGGATCTCGAGCGTCAGCGACCAGGTTCCGAAACGGAACTGGCGAATCATCACCACCTCGCCGGTTTTCGTCAGCGGAATCACGTTCACCCAATCGCCGCAGTCGAGGAACACCCGCGGGTGATTCTGGCCGTCGCGAGGGTCTGTCGCGTGCAGTTGGCGAAGCTTGAAGATGTGGAAATCGAGCGGCTCTTTCTCAAGCGCCTTTTTCCATGCGCCCGGCGAAGGTTTCATGGCGGGGACCCTCGAGGAGCGTCGTTTAGCGCGATCGGCTTGGCCCAGACGTCGAAGAAATTGAACCACTGCAACGGATGCTTCCTCACCAACTGCTCGACCTTTCGCACGTATTCTTGAACCCACTGAGTGAGTTGGTCGTTCTTGCTGCGCGATCGATCAAACGCGTACGTCTTTGGCTCGAAGGCAAAAAACTCGTACTTGTAGGGCGCGATCCGGATGTTGAACGCGGGAACCACTTTAGCGCCCGAGAGAGCGGCGATGACGAACGGCCCCACCGGGAAGTGGGCGGGGTGCCCAAGAAAATCGACCTCGACCGTGCGTTCATCGACGGTGCGGTCGCCCTGAAGCGCGACCATGTGGCCCGCTCGAAGCGCGCGCAGAATATCGAGCGCCGCCAGCTCGCCTTTGCCCACGGGCAGGATGTTGGGCTTGAACTTCTCGCTGCTGCGTTCGATCGCCGCTCGCACCTGTGGCTCTTCGCCGTCATAGGCCACGATGTCGAAGGGCGTCTTCAGCCGCGAACCCAACAGCCCAGAAGCGAGCTCCCAGCTGCCCAGGTGCGCGGTGAGGAGGATCGAGCCATTTGCTCCAACGCTCGAATCGAGGTGCTCGCCAGCGTCCTTCTCGGCGATGCGGGTGAACCTCTTCGGGCCATCGACTCCGAGTTCGACCCTATCCACCAGTGTGTGAGCGAACGCGACCAGGTGGCGATAGGTGCGCGCGACAGCCTTGAGGCCCTTCGCGGGTCCAATCGCGCGATCAAGGAACTGCAGCGACGCACGGCGGGCGGCCGTCGCGAAGATCAGGAACCAGGCGGCCACGAGGTGCAACACCGCGTTGGCTGGCCAGCGACCCAACGCTTTGAAGAGCACGACGAAGAAGAGGTAACCCGCGGCGCCGCTTTTGCTCTTGCCGTCCCACGGGCGGGCGGACGCGAGCTCGGCGCGAGCGATGGCGCGTTTGCGAAAAAGGGATTCGAACAGCCCGATGCCGAATGCCGCCGCGATGATCGCGCTTTGGGGAAACTGGCCTTTCTCGTTGAGCGCGCTGAAGGCCCACCAAGCGATCAGCGTCGGAAACGCGCCGGTTCCAATCGCAGCCGACGCCAACACTCCCCAACCGCCGAACCACGCGAGCGCCGCGGCGACGGTGCGCCAGATGGGCCCTGGGCCACCGAGCCAGAACCACCGCCTTATCGCGTCCAGCGAAAAACCTGGGCGACGCGCGCGGCGGTGCAGCAGCGGCGCCATCGGCAGCGGCAGAAAAAGCCGAATGATGGTGACGATGTTGAGGATCGAGATCCGCGCGTTGTCGGCGAACTGTTTGAAGTGGGTGATCCTGTCGTTGGGGTACAGCACGTCGATTTTCGTCGATCGCAGCGAAAGCCCAGCCCATGAAGCGCGCAACAGCACATCGACTTCGAAGTCGTACCGGCTGCGCGACCCCATCAACGCAAGCGTCTCAGGCAGAGGGTAGGCCCGAAAGCCGCTCTGGGTGTCTTCGACCCGCTGGCCCCCTTCGAGCCAGATCCAGAAGTTAGAGAACTTTCTGCCGAATTCGGACGACGGCGGGGCCCCGGCGGCGATGAGATCGCGGGCGCCGATGACGATTGACCCTGGCTGTTGCTTCACCGCATCGACGAGGCTGGGAATGTCCTTGGGGTAGTGCTGGCCGTCCGCGTCGAGGCAGATGACGTAGCGAAAGCCGCGTCGAGCGGCTTCCTGAAGCAGCGTTCGAAGAGCGGCGCCCTTGCCCAGGTTGACAGGGTGGGTGAGCAGGTCGGCCCCCGCCGCTTTGGCAGCGGCGCCCGAGCCGTCGGTCGACCCGTCATCGCAGACCAGCACCGTGTGGGCGTGCGCGCGCGACCCGCGCACCACTTCGCCCACTGTGCGTGCGTGGTTGAATACGGGGATGACGACACAGCTGCCGATGGTCTCACAGTGGCTCAATGCAGGCGCTTCATGCCATGCGCGCTCGCCGATTCGCAGCATCAACGCAGCGAAATGATGCGCTGCTTGATTTTTGGCGGTTGGCAACACCACCCACCCTTCGAGAGTTCTATGCCACGCTGTCTGGGGTCGCACCTTCGAGGGGCAATCATGAATACGAATCGGTGGCTGGTTGGGTTTTTGGCAGCGGCCCTCGGCTCAGCGGCGTTCGCACAAGATGGCGGCGCGTCGATGAAGCCGGTGGCAGCGGTGGTTCGGCTTCCGGTGTTGTTGGTATTGCCGCCCGCGACCAGCGAC
>JANOHG010000953.1:0-4243 GCA_031406375.1 Archangiaceae bacterium
CCACAGAGGCACCGAGACACAGAGAAGAACGAAGGAGAATGAAACCACCACGACACCACGACGGATTCCTCGCGCGCTCTTCGAGCGCGCCGGTCCTTTCCTTCGTGGTGGCCGTTGTGCCGTTGCGGTTCATCGTTTTTCTTCTCGGTGCCTCCGTGTCTCTGTGGTGAATCTTCTTCTCATAGGTCGTGCCCCGAGTAGGAGCAGTTGAACGATTTGTTGCAGACCGGGAAGTCGGCGACGATGTTGTCGTGCACCGCCATTTCCAACAGCGGCCATTGCAGCCAGGACGGATCGCGCGGCCGGGCGCGCAGCACGCGGCCCTCGGCATCCAGGCGAACCCAGGCGAACACCTCGCCGCGGAAGCCTTCGACCAGGGCCGCGCCCTCGCCCGCGGCGGCAGGCGGCGTGACTGCGATGGCGCCCTCTGGAAGCGTATCCAGTATCTGGGCGATCAGCCCGAGGCTCTGGCCGATTTCGGTGATGCGGATCCAGATTCGCGCGTTGACGTCGCTGTCGGTCAGCACCGGCACGTCGAATGTCAGCTTGTCGTAGGGCGGGTAGGCGGCGTTGCGGCGCGCGTCGAAATTTCGACCCGCCGCCCGGCCGACGAACCCGCCGGCGGCGAAGCGCCGCACCAGCTCCGGCGGCACGAAGCCGGTGGTCACGGTGCGGTCCTGGATCGAGGCTTTTTCGTCGTACAGCCGCGTCAGCCTGGGCAATTCGCGCTTCACTTCCTCGGTCAGCGCGCGCAACCGCGGCAGGGCGGCGGGGTCGATGTCGCGCGCCACCCCGCCGGGGATCACCCGGTCCATCATCAGCCGGTGCCCGAACGCGGCGTCGGCCGCGCGCAACACATGCTCGCGCAGAACGCCGCAATGCGCGTGGATCAACGGAAACGAGACGTCGTTGACGATGGCGCCGAAATCGCCCAGGTGATTGGCGATGCGCTCGAGCTCGGCCATCAGCGCGCGCAGCCACACCGCGCGCGGCGGCGCTTCAACGCCCAAAGCCGCCTCGACCGCCCGGGCGAAGGCCAGGGAATGCGCCACGGCGCTGTCGCCCGAGATGCGCGAGGCGAACTTGGCGGCCTCGGCGATGCCGCGCCCGGCCATCAGCCCCTCGACGCCTTTATGCGTGTAACCTAGGCGTTGTTCCAGCCGCACCACGGTTTCGCCGTTGGCGGTGAAGCGGAAGAAGCCCGGCTCGATGATCCCGGCATGGACCGGACCGACGGGAATGACGTGCAAGCCCTCGCCCTCCACGGGCAGGAATTCATACCGCGCCTTGGCGTGCTCGCCGCCCACCGGCCAGCGCCCGTGATCGAGCCAGGCGCGCCGGTCGACGGCGCCGTCGGCCTCCAGCGCGAACAGGTCGCGCATCGCGCGCTCCAGCCTTACCGCCGCCGGGCGCGCGTTGCTCAAGCCACCTCGCAGAAGCAGCCGGCGCTGGGTCTGCACGCATCAACGTGGGCGTGGTCGGTTCCGGAGGTTGCAGCCGGGCTGCCCACGAGGAGATCACGACCGCGACGGCGATCGCCAAATCCGAGCAGTCCTCTCGCGCAGGCATCATCCGTTCGCCAAGCAGCGCTCCCCCAGCGTCGAACATCAACACGCGAATGCCTTGTGAGGTCTGGTCCAACCGCACCCACTGAGACGGAGCGTCATCGGATACGAGGCTCGACAACGACGCCTCGACCTCGCGATCGGTCGGGCACACCAGGCCTCCGGACACCGCGATCTTCCCCTCGGAGAGCTGCAAAAGTGCGAGGAACAGCGCAGAAGACACAGAAGGCCTCGGTCACTCGAACTGGAACGAAACGAGCCTTATCTTGGCGGCCGGGCCAAATTACTTTTCCAGCTTTTGCGACTTGATAGCTGGGACATGTCTGCATTGACCGCGCAAGTAAATCCGATCGGCCGCCTTATCTGGATGTGGTTCCCATCCTGAGCAAGTCGCTTCCGGTCACCCCGAGCGTAGCGCCGGAGGTGCGAAGTCGAGGCGCACCCGTACGTCCCTCGACTTCGGCTTCGCCTACGCTCGGGATGACCGGGTTCAATCCGCTCAGGATGAGATCCAACCCCCCCTATCTTGGCGGCGCGGTCCAGGCCAGAGCGCCGCCGTGCAGCGACCGCGGGTCCGCTCAGTTGCACGGGCCCGTGACGGACCTCACCGATTCGTTCGAGTTCCCCGACATCGTGCCGTCAGTCGCGGGGTCGAGCGAAACCGTGTGGGTGCAGTCGCTGGGCAGCGCCTTGCTGCTGACGACCTTGAAGCTGACGAAAGTTTCCAGCTCGGGATGTGGGTCGGGGCGCACGCCCTGATCCTGGCACTTGAGCCGTTGCGGCACCGTCACCTCAACCTCGTCGAGCACCACTTCGGTTCCGTCCGGGCCGGGGCCTTTGAACTGAACCTTACCGAACGCGGTGTCGCAAACTTCCAGGCGTGGCGAGCCGACGAACGGGATTCTGCAGAAACAGGTCGCGAACAACGAGACAGACACCCGACGGTCCGCCTCGCGGCCCGCCGGCTGCGCCGACGCCATCAGATGTCCCGTCTGGGCCATCGGCCTTCCGCAGGATACGAGACTCGAAACGACCACGGCCAGAATCAGCAGCTTCATCTGCAGCTCCTTGTGAAGCGAGTTGTGCAGTGTTTGGCACCCGAGCCTTCGGAACCTTACATTTCCCTCAGAACAAGTATCCGACCGTGAGGCCGAGCACCAGGCCGGGCCGCGGGACGACGACGAGCCTCGGAACACGATCGAAGCCCATCGAGACGGCCAGGCCCGCTTCGGGCGTGATCTCGATCTTCCGCAGGATGACGAAGCGGTAGCCGAGGCGAAGGCTGAACACGCTGCTGACGGCGTCCAGCTTCGTGCCGCGCTGCTTGTCTCCGACTCGGGTCCACGCGGTGTCGATGCGCACGCCGAGCAGCGGCCCACCCAGGTCACTGAACAGCTGAAAGCGATTGAGCCAGAAGCGCGCGCCGACACCGCCGCTCAGGGTCGTGGTCGTGAAATCTCCCGCGCCGGCGAAGCGCCCGCCCAGGCCGACGAGCAGGCTCACGTGCGAGCCGATGAAGCGCTCACCGACGAGCTCGACCCCATTCCAGAACAGACCGGGTACCTCGAGCGAGACGCTGTTGCGAGGAGCAGCGTCGACCGAAGGCGCTGTCTCCACCGAAGGGGCTGCCTCGACCGAAGGCGTCTGGGCCATCAGGCCGATCGCCAGCATTGCGAGCACGGTCACGGCGCGGGCTCCCCAATCGTGCGGTGAAGAAAGCTGATCACCACCGGCCAGGCCTCGGGGCCATCGATGACGACATCACCGAAATTTCCCGAGCCAGGCGAGGAGCTCGGATTGAGCGTGTGTCCCGAGCCCGCGAGCAGCAGCAGCGTCACGTCGTTGCCCTTCGCCGCGAGCTCATCCCGAAGCGCGCGCGCCTGCCCCGAGGGAACGTAGACATCGCCGGTCCCATGAATCAGCAGAAAGGGCGGCTCACCCGTGCCCACCTGATGCAGGGGCGAAGCGGCCTGGTGGCGCTCGGGCGACTCGCGCTTGCTGACGCCGACGTAGTCCGCGAGCGCCCTGTCGCCCGGCGAGGGCAGATTCAGCAGGTCGACCGGACCCGCGCCGGCGATGACCGCGGCCGGTGGCGCAGTCAGCCCGTGCGGACAGTCGCTGGGAGGGCCAGGCAACGCAGGATCCAGGCCCACCATCTCGGAGATGTTTGCGCCGGCCGAGTAGCCGAGCACCGCAATCCGGTTCGGATCCAGTCGAAGCTCTGCGGCATGGGCGCGCATGAACGCAAGCGCGCACTGCGCGTCGTGCACCGGCGTCGGAAAATGCACGTTCGGAGCGAGCCGGTAGTTCGCGTTGCCCACCACGAACCCCGCCCGTGCCAGGCGCGCCGCCTGCTCTTTGAGCAGCGACTTGTCCCCGCCGGTAAAGCCGCCGTGGTGAAGGATGAGGACAGCCGGCCGGTCGGTCGCGGCGCCGCGCGGGACGTAGAGGTCGAGCGTGCCTTCAGCACCCAGCCGCGAATCCCACGCCTGGGTAGAGGGGTCGAAGTCGAGGCCGCAGCCGGCCAACAGCACGAGAGCAACCAGACAACAGGTTCGGGTCGGAGACACTTCCCCACCCATGAGATTCCGTCTTGTCCAGCAAGCACCTTTTTCGCTTTTTTCACGTGGTGGCCTCCAGGCGGGGAACGAATGGCTTCTTGTGCTTGGCGACGCTGT
>JANOHG010000958.1:0-3398 GCA_031406375.1 Archangiaceae bacterium
GTTGACCCCTTCGTTGCGGATGACCCGCAGATTTCTTGGTGAATCAAGGGGTCACGACCGGCACACCCGTTGCTCAAGTGATGCTCGGCCCGTTTCGAGGAAACCCATGACCAAGCCCCCCCGCCGCATTCTGGTAGTCGACGATGAGATCAACATCTGCAACGCACTGCGCCGCAGCCTTCGGAAGGAAGGTTACGAGATCCTCGTAGCGAACGAGCCGGCGCAGGGTCTGCAAATTCTAAAGACCGAAAAAGTGGATCTGGTGCTCAGCGATCACCTGATGCCCAACATGACCGGCCTTGAGTTCCTTGGAATCGTTCGCGATCGGTACCCCAACACCGTGCGAATTCTTCTCACGGGTCACGCCGACATGGAAACAGCGATCAAGGCGATCAACGACGGGCAGGTATACCGATTCCTCACCAAGCCTTGGGACGACCTCGAGCTGAAAGTGACACTGTACCTGGCCTTCGAGCACCTCGACCTCGAGCGCGAGCATCGCCGCCTGTTGGCCACGGTTCGTCGCCAGGCCGACCAAATCAAAGACCTCGAGACTCAGCATCCCGGCATTGGCGTGCTGCGCCGAAATTCGGAAGGCGCAATCCTCCTTGATGACGACGAAAGGATGGCCACCGTCTAGTCTAGAGTGACGCATGCTCACCGTTCCATCCGAGGATGATCGGGTTCCGGACGACCGTGCTGCGTTGCTCGAGTGCGCGCTGAGCGCGAAGCTCGTCAACAAGATTTCCCAGGCCATCGCAGCGCAGCGCTCGGTGAGCGACTTGATCAAAACCGCGGTCGAACACACCCGCGCCCTGTGCGAAGCCGACGGCGCGAGCCTGCTGTTGCTCGACCCCGACACGATGGAGCTGTCGTTCGACCGGGTAGACGGTTCAGCAGCAGGAAGAATCGAGCACGTGAAGATCGCACCAGGGCGAGGTGTGGCGGGGCGCGTTGCCCGCGAGCGCGAGCCCCTGCTGGTGACCGACGTGCGCCACCACCCAGATTTCGAATCGGCGATCGACGAAGTCAGCGGCTTCGCGACCGGTTCAATCATCGCAGTGCCGCTGCTGCATCGAGGCGAGTGCCTTGGAGTTCTCGAAGCGGTGCGCAGTGCGGCTGAAGCGCCCTTTGAAACGCGGTCTCTGAAGCGCCTGATCGATTTGGCGCCGCATGTGGTGATCGCAGTTCGGCAAGCGCAGCTCGACGAGAAGCTTCGCGCCGCGCACGACGAGCTGATCGAAATCAACGCGCGCCTCGAGGAAAAGGTCGATCAGCGAACGCAAATGCTCAGTCGGGCCAAGCGCGAATGGGAAAGGACCTTCGACGCGATCAGCGACCCGATCGCTCTCCAAGATGGTTTTGTCGTTCGCCGCGCGAACCTCGCTTGGTCACGGGCCGTCGGCGTGCCGATTACCAAGGTTCCCGGCCGCAAGTGCCACGAGTTGATCGCGGATCGTTCGACTCCGTGTCCGAATTGCCCATTGCTCAAGGTGCGTGGCGTTCATGACATGACCGCCGAAATCGATTCCCACGGCGCGACGTTTCGGTTCTCGGGTTTCTGGCTCTCGGACGACCCCACCGACTCGTCGGTAGTGGTGCAATACCGCGACGTGACGATTCAGAAGCAGCTCGAAGAGAAGGCCCGTGAGGGCGAACGCTTGATCGCGGTGGGCCAGCTTGCCGATGGAGCAGCGCATGAGATCAACAATCCAATCGGCTTCGTCAGCGCAAATCTTCAGTCACTGAAGGCGCTGCTGGCTGATGTCGCCGCGGGTACCGCCGGCCCAACCGATGTCACTGACGGACAAGCGATGGTCAGCGAGTCGCTGGACGGCGTGCGACGGGTGAAGGAAATCGTCGCCGGGTTGCGCGAGTTCTCGAGGCTGGAAGTCACCAGCAGCGAGCCGAGCAACGTCAATTCGTCGGTGTCGCGCCTGACGGCAAAGCTCGTTGACGGAACGAGCCCCGAGGTGAGCCTCGAGGCAACCGCGCTGGCAGAGATCGCTGCGTTGCAGCTCGATCAGGCGTTGGGTCACATCTTGAAGAACGCGCAGCAGGCGGTGGTGCCGGGGCAGGCCGTACGCGTCCGCACGACCGAATCGGAGAAAGAGGTGCGCATCGAGATTCAGGACGAAGGCGTCGGCATCTCGGCGGCCAACCTGAAGAGGATTTTCGAACCGTTCTTCACCACCCGAGGCGTCGGCAAGGGCCTCGGATTGGGGCTGACTGCAGCGTACGGAATCATCCGGCGGGCCGGAGGCGACATCGAGGTCTCCTCAGTGCCGGGAAAGGGATCCACGTTCACTATCAAGCTGCGCAAGGCGGGCTGACGGCAGCCGTTGGGACAAAAGTCTTAAGACCGGTGCTTCACCCAAAGCGCAAATCGTGCTGATTCAGACCGCGATTGACCGCTGACGCCTGCTTGACGCCGGTGCCACCGCGCGTCCCGTCCGTTCGGTCACACCTCAGCCCGCTTGAGCCTGACCTGCTTCACGCACAGCGAACGCCCAACCGGGTTCACGCGTGTGAGAGTCCGCAACAGGTAGCGCTTCAAGCAGAGCGCGTCACGTCGGGTTTCGCACGTGAACGCATTCGCGATCCAGCCTGGGCCGCGCGAAGAAATTTAGGTGCATCCCCGAAGCGTCAGGCTTCGGCCACTTCTTCGAAGTCATCAGACAACCCTGCCGATCGCGCAGGTGCGAGGCTGTATTGCTTGAGCAGCCGGCGGAAGTTCGAGCGATCCAACCCCGCTAGGTTTGCGGCCGCGGTGATGTTTCCCTGCGATTTTCGCATCAGCCCATGCAGGTACCGGCGATCGAACGCGGTCAAGGTGAGCCGCTTCGCCTGCGCGTAGGTCATATGCAGCAAGCTCGAAAGATCGTCTTCCGACCCGCCGCGACGGTCTGCAAAACCCGAAGGCAGATCGGCAACAGTAATCTCCTTGCCGCGGGCAAGCACCGTCGCGCGCTCGATCACGTTCTCCAGCTCTCGCACGTTGCCCGGCCAGCTGTTGCTCACCAGCGCTTCCAGCGCATCGTCCGAGATCCGATCGAGTTGTTTGCTGAGCTTCTTGCCGTAGTGGCGAAGAAAGTGCTGAGCGAGCAGCGGAACATCGGTTGGACGTTCGCGAAGTGCGGGCAGCTGCACGGTGATCACGTTGAGCCGATAGAAGAGATCCTCGCGGAAATTTCCGTCGGCCATCGCCCGAGCGATGTCGACGTTGGTGGCAGCGATCACCCGAACATCGACCTTTTGAGTGTCGGTGGATCCGACGGGCCGCACCTCACCCTCCTGGAGCACGCGCAGCAGCTTCACCTGCGTGACCAATGGCATGTCACCAATCTCGTCGAGGAACAATGTGCCGCCATTCGCAGCTTCGATCAGCCCCTTCTTTG
>JANOHG010000981.1:0-3006 GCA_031406375.1 Archangiaceae bacterium
CGAACACGGCCGCACCGGCTTTCTCTACGAGCCACGTGACGTCACCGGGCTGCGCGAAATCTTGAAGATGCTGTTTCAGAACCCCGGGCGTGCGCTCGAGGTCGGAGCTGCTGCCGCTGAACAAGCGCGCGCACGGTTCGGAATCGAACGTGAGGCCGCCGCAATCGCTCAGATTTACGGGCAGCTGGCCCTATAGACTCGCGGCCCGATGCCCAAACCCGTCAAACCCCGACCCACGGTGGCGCAGCTCGCGCGGTACGCCGAGACCTTCAACGCGAGCGCGACGCTCAAATCCTTCGGCGTGAAGGTGTCGTTTCCCGACGCAGACACCGTCGAGGTCGCGATTGACGAGATCAAACCTGAGCAGCGCGGCGGCATGGGTACCGACGCGATCAACGGAGGCGTACTTTCGGCGGTCTTTGATCTCGCGATTGGCTGCACTCCAGCGCTGCTCGACCCGACCCGACGCAGCGCGACGGTACAGCTGTCGATCAACTTCATGCGACCACTGCGCGGCGAGAAGGTGATCGCACGCTCGAGAATCGAACGCGCGGGCGATGTGCTGCTGTTCGCGTCGGCGCAGATTTTCAATGACAAGGGCGTGTTGTGCGCCAGCTGCACTGGCATGTCGCGGTTGTCGGATCTTCCCTGGGCAGGTGCTGATGGCCCGGCGATCAACTGACGTTCGTGTCCCTGCGGTTTAACGACAGCAGTCGGGCGATCACACGCGAAAACGGATCAGTCAGATTCGGATCTCGATGAAGGCGGCGGGCGCTCTTAACAAGTGCGACTTCGGCGACGCTCAATGCGCATGCAACACCCAGTTGGCCGGTGATGTCTCGTCGCTGACGCGTACACTCGCTGCACATGCTTCGAATCATCCCTCTGGGAGGCCTGGGAGAAATCGGCCTCAACTGCATGGCGTTCGAGCATTCGGGCGAACGAATGCTGGTCGACTGCGGCTTGATGTTTCCCCGCGGCAACATGCCTGGCGTCGAAATCATCGTCCCCGACTTCAGCTGGATCACGGCCGATCCCGAAGAGCTCAAGGGCGTCGTGTTGACCCATGCGCACGAAGATCACATCGGCGCTCTGCCCTTTCTGCTCAAGCGAATCAACGTCCCCGTTTGGGGCACCCGCTTCACGCTAGGGCTGTTGCGCCACAAGCTCGACGAGCTTGGAATTCGGGCGGACCTTCGTGAGCTCGCACCGCGCGAGCCGTTCAAGGTCGGCACCGCGTTTACCGTAGAGGCGGTGAGGGTCACTCACTCGGTGCCTGATGGAGTCGCGCTGATCGTCAAGAGCCCCTCGGGCACCGTCGTCCACACCGGAGACTTCAAGCTCGACGGAGCACCAATCGACGGGCGACCCACCGACCTCGAACGCCTGGGTGAAGTGGGCGAACAGGGCGTTGGTCTACTTTTGTCGGACTCAACCAACTCGGAAGTACTCGGCAGCACCCAGTCCGAGCAGGTCGTCGCCGAGACGTTTACGCGGCTCTTTGCACAGGCAAAGGGGCGGGTGGTGATAACGCTGTTCGCATCGCATCTGCATCGGGTGCAGCACGCGATCTCGTTGGCCGCGCGCACGGGGCGCAAAGTCGCGATCGCCGGCCGTGCGCTCGAGCGCAACATCACCATCGCCCGCTCGCTCGGATTTCTCGACGTGGCAGACGATCAGCTTGTCCCCTGGGAAGCGCTGGCCCTGATTCCCAACGACAAGATCCTCATTCTTTGCACCGGGGCACAGGCTGAACCGCGCAGCGCGCTGAGCTCGATGCTCAAGCCCGACTCGCACCAACTGGCGATCGAGCCAGGAGATACGGTAATCCTCAGCTCGCGCACGATTCCTGGAAACGAGCCGCTGGTGAGCGCGATGCTCGATCGGCTGCTTGCCCGCGGAGCGAACGTCATCTACCCGGGCATCGAGCCGAACATCCACGTCTCAGGACACGCAGCCAAGGACGAGCAGCGCCGCATGGTCGAAACGGTGAAGCCGCGGGCGTTCACTCCGATTCATGGCGAGCTGCATCACCTGCATCGCCATCTGGCGAACGCGCGCGACTTCGGACTGGCTGAGAACCAGTTGCACCTGTTGACCGACGGCGACGTGCTTGGGCTCGCCGACGCAGGGATCACAACGCTGGGCCGGGTGCCGGTGGGAAAGCTGCCGACGCGGCGCGACGCCGATGGGTGGGTGCCTACGGATTCGCTCGACGAACGAAGACTGCTCGCGGAAGGCGGGCTGGTGCCGGTGGTGGTCGTCCTCCAGTCAGGCACTCACAAGCTGCTCTCGGGGCCGCACGTGTGGGGCAAAGGCCTGGCCAACGATGAGCAAGCGTTCTTGCCTTTGGCAGGAGAAGAGACCCGCCGCAGCCTGCTCGAAATCTCGCCTCAGCTGCTGGGAGACGACGCCTACTTGCGGGACGCTCTGGTTCAGGCCGTTCGCCGCACTTTCAAGCAGTTGTCAGGTCGAAAGCCCCCCGTAATGCCTCTGGTGGTGAAGCTGTGATACTGCCGTTGCGTCCTTGAACATGATGCTCCCCACCACGCTCCTTCTTCTCGCTCTTGTTGCCCAGAAGTCCGGCATTCCGGCTGAGAAACCGATCAAGCCGCTGCCGACGTTGAGCAAAGAACCGAAGCTCGATGGAGTGCTCAAAGACTTGCTTGGTGCCGATCTCAAGGTCACCAAGGCGGCCACCCAGGTCATCGCGCTCAAAGCTGGCTTCCGCAAAGACACGCTGTTCCTGGGCATCACCGCCAATGACAACAGCGTGCTTGCGGCCGACGCGATCGTGGTGAACCTCTACTTCCCGACGGCAGGCACCACCGCGCGCGGCTTCCGTTACTTGTTTGGCGCCGACGGACGCCGCAATGACCCCGATGGCGCTCCTGCTTGGGCGCAGGCCCTGGTGAAGGCCGCCGCGAAAACGGAACCGAAAGCGCTGAGCCTCGAGCTGGCCAGGCATGCGAGGCAGCGACCGCGCAGGGAAGGCCAGCTCGAGGC
>JANOHG010000994.1:0-2398 GCA_031406375.1 Archangiaceae bacterium
AGTTGCTGCGCCGCGGCCAGTACGTCGGTGGAACCCCTGAGGGTGATCATACTTTTCACACGCCTGATGGCGGTCACCTCGGCACTTCGAGCATTCGCCGGGGCGCGGGCGCGTGGAAAGTGTTTCACCCCAACGGGCGCCCAGCGGTGGTCGGCCGTTATGAAGCAGGGTGTGCCGCCGGCCCGTGGAAAACCTGGAACGAGAACGGCAACCTCACCATTGAAGACACCTGGAGCGCCTGCGTGCAGCATGGCCCCTATGTCGACTACTACCCGAACGGCCAGAGGCAACTGACCGGCACGTTCGCGCAAGGCAAGCAGCACGACAAGTGGGTCGGTGGGTACAGCAATGGAGACCCGAGCTGGTCGGGCTTCTATTCGGACGGCGTTGAGTCCGGAACGTGGAGCTTCTACCGCTGGGGCAAACAGCTCGAGCGCACCGGAATGAAGATCGCAGGCCAAGCAGAAGGTGAATGGAAGCTCTTCCACCCTGGAGGTGAGCGCCAGGCGGTGGGGCACTTCCGGGAAGACGTGAAGGTCGGGCAGTGGCAAGAGTTCTGGTCGACCGGTGAGCCTTGGCGGTCGGTCACCTACGTCGACGGGCAGGAGTCTGGCGCAGCTGCTGCGGCGTGCGCGGGGTATGCCGGCCGTTGGCTCGCTGATGGGGAAAAGCGAACCCTGGGTTGTCTGGTGTGCCGCGCGCAACCCGATGATTCAGTCACCCAGGTTGGCATCGGCCTGTGGACGTATTGGCACCCGACCGGCACTCTCGAAAAGCGCGGCGAGCTGGACGAGGGCAAACCCAACGGGCGCTGGCAATTCTTCTATGACAACAGCCGCTCGATGCTCGAAGGCGGCTTCAAGCTCGGCACCGAAGAGGGCCCCTGGGTCGGCTACTACCGCGACGGGCAGCTGCGATTTTCCGGCGACTACCGCACAGGCAAGCCCACTGGCGAATGGCGCAGCTTCGCGCCCGATGGGGGGATGCTCTCCATCGGTCGTTACGATGGCGGCGCGAAGGTTGGCGGGTGGCGCTACAGCACGAACGGGAAGATGGAAGAGGTCGACTACTCGACGCATGACGCAGGCGCTGCTCCGCTGTAGTACGAGGCGTGGTTGTGATGCTCTTCGTTGCCCTCGCGCTCCTGTCTCAGGCGCCACTTCCTCCCGATCACCCGACCATCGCGCCGGGGCCCAATCATCCCCCCGTGCAGGCAGGCCAGCGCGCGCCCACCGCGGATGAGCTGCTCAAGCGGCTCGAGGCAGCGGGGGACGTCAAGTCGAAAGACAAGACCTTCGAGATCGCTTCGTCGCTGGGCAAGCTCTACTTCGCGCATGGCAAGTACCCCGACGCGGTCGTGTTTCTGGATCAAGCGGTCACCAAAGCTGAGCCGACCCGCGCGCTGTACCTGGCGAAGAAGAAGGCGATTGGTGTGAAGCCGGTTCCGACCGCCGCCGCCGCGGGCTGCGTTCCCACCCCCGACGCGACGATGGACACCCTTTTCGCTATCGCGAGCGCCCAGAAGGACCCGACGTTCGCGGCTGCGTGTGCGCGGGCGGCGCTGCACCCGTTGATCGACGTCGAGAGCCAGTTGGCGTCGGCGAAGTTTCTCAACCACGACACCATCGGCGCGATTGCCGTCTACGACCGCACCCTGCTGCTGTTCGACTCGAACCCCGAGGCGCGCTACGGCCGCGGGGCTGCACTGCTCGACAGCAAAGGCGAAGATGTCGTCGCGCTCAAGCAGGCGAAGGCGGACTTCGAGCGCTTTCTCGCCGACTACCCCACCTCACCGCGTGCGAAGCAGGCGAGGTCTTTTCTGAGCCGCATTGGCGCCGCGATCGCAGCGGGAGGCGTCTCGAAGGTGAAGGTGGTTCCCAAAGAGCCGAAGGTCGACCCTCATGCAGGAATGCGCCAGCCGGGGCAGGCTCCGCCTCTGACTCAAGAGATGATTGACGCGGTGCAGAACGTCGAGCGAACCCCTGAGCTGGCGCAAGGCTTCGCAAAGCTCGTCGAGGAAGCCGAGGATTATCTGGCCAAGAGCCGCTTCCAGGATGCGCTCGACAACTACAAGCGCGTGGTGCCCTTCGAACCGAACAACGCGCGCGCGCAGGCGGGAATCGCGTGGGCGATGGTGAAGCTCAACAAGCAGCCGATGGCCGACAACGTCTGGAGGGCCCAACTGTGCGCCGTTTTCGAGGTACTCAATCATCTTCTCTTGCAAAGTAGATAAGCGGTCTGTGGGCGAACGAAGTTCGAGAACAAAATCGGGACAGATCGGCGCAAAACCTTCTTTCTCGTCTTCGGTCAAGGCATTGCATCTTTCAAGAAGAATCCAAGACACGTCCGGCGAACGCTTCGCGCCGTTTGGCAAAGTAAACAGTGTCGAAGAATCAAA
>JANOHG010001015.1:0-1837 GCA_031406375.1 Archangiaceae bacterium
GATGGAACTGTATCTGGAAACCTTCGAGGTGACGAAGCTGATTGAGCGCGGCGATCGTCTCGGAGCCGCGACGATTCAGCTGGCGGCAGGGCAGAAGGCAGAAGCGGTCGAGACCGTGAAGGGCCTTCCTGGTTCGAAGGCGTTCCGCTTTCTGCAGAAGCTCAAGCTCGACGAGGAGTCGATGGCCTACGCCCGTGAAGAGATAGCCACCGCGCTCGCCCAGAACAAACCAGGCGAGCAGGCGCGCTGGCTCGAGCTTGTTGGCGAAACCGCTGCCGCAGCCGAGGCGTGGATCAACGCCGAACGCAAAGACAAGGCGCTGCCGCTGTACGAGCAGCTCGCCGATTGGCCAAAGGCCGCCGTGCTCGCCGAAGCCTTGGGTCAGCAAGAAAAGGCGGTTGAGCTGTTTCACCGTGCGGGTGACAAAGAGAACGCCGACCGTGTGGCAGCGATGCCGAAGCCTGTTCCAGCGGCAGTGGTGGCGGACGTGCCTACGGCCCAAACCGAGGTTCCAGTCGCTCAAGTTTCGACCAGCAGCGAAGCCTTATCAAAATAAGGCCGGAATTCCGGTATTTGGAAGTTCGTGAATCGGCGCGCCGACAGTAGATTCTGCTGGCGCCAATGAAGGACAGCCCAGAGAAGCCGTTCGTCGAGGTTGAAGCTTCGCTCGAAAAAGCGGGTCGTGTCGAAGAGCTGATTAGGCTTTACGAGACGCGTTCGCGCGAAGTGCCAAGCGCTGACGAGGCGGGCCACTTGCTCGCGATGGCGGGCGGCTTGGCGCGCGAGCGATTGAAGAACGTGGCCCGCGCTGAAGAGCTTCTGCGCAGGGCCCTCGTGTACGTTCCTCAGTCTCGCGAGGCGCTTGAGGGCCTCAAGGGGTTGTACGAGCAGCGGCAGGATCTCTGGGCGTTGGCCGATGTATTAGAAAGACTCGCAGCGACGCTCACCGGGAATGCAGCCGCGGCGATTTACCTGAAGGCCGCCGACCTCTACGAAGGCAAACTCAACCGTCGCGATCGCGCGGTGCTTTGCTGCCAGTTGGCGGGCCGGGCCGCGCCGCAAGAACGTCTGGCGTTCGCCCGTGCGCGAAGAATCCTCCTTTCCGAGGGCCGCTACCTGCCGGCGTTCGAATCGCTTGAGCGCGAGCGCGCTGTGGTTGGCGAGCGCGACCTGCTCGAGGATTACCTTTCTTTCGCCGAGGTCCTGGTCAACGACCCCAACCAACATGAGCTGGCGACCCGCGCGCTTGGTCGCGCGTTCGCGATCGACGAGAAGAACCCACGTGCGCTCGCCGCTCAGAAGGTGATGAGCAAGCTCGAGCATCAGTGGCGCGACAACGTGCGCACGTTGCGCAATCAGTCGCTTGAGGAACGCGATCGGCGAACCGCCGCGCGCATCTCGCTGCAGGTGGCGCAGCTGTACGCGTTCTTTGATCCCGCCGCGACGGCGAAGCTTAAAGAGTCACTTGATCGCTGCTTCCTTCTGTGGCCCGCAATGCCCGATGCGCTCGGGCTGCTCGAGCAAGTGGCGGCTAAGAACGACGACTACCAGCCGGCGGTCGCTGCCATCGCGAAGCTTGCTACCGAAGCGAAAGACAAGACGGCGCAGATCGACTTGCTGTTGAGGGTAGGCACGCTTCAGCTGACGCGCCTCAACGATCGCGTGGCCGCACTGGACTCGTTCGAGCGTGCGGCGAACGTCGACGTCGCCCGCGCTGATGCGATTGGCCTTGCCTCTGAGCTGATGATCGAAGGCGGCCGCGCCAGGGAAGGCATGACGCTGCTTGCTAGGCACCTCGCCACCTTGTCCGGGAAGTCGGCGAAGGCGGTGCTGCATT
>JANOHG010001045.1:0-1097 GCA_031406375.1 Archangiaceae bacterium
TGTTGCTCCTTGTAGATAACGACACAAAGTAAACGGCTCGCCGAACGCGTGCTACGAACTACCCCTGATGGACGTCGAAATCCTGCGAAAAGTAGCGTTGTTCGAAGGGCTGACCAGCTTTCAGCTCAAGAAGCTTGGGGCTGCGCTCACGCTGGTGGATTTTCCGATCTCTCGGCACATCTTCAAAGAGGGTGATGAAGGCAGGTCGATGTTCATCATCGCCGAGGGCAAGGTGCGGATTTCAAAGATGGTCCCCGGCATCGGAGAAGAGGCGCTGGCGATTCTCGAACGGGGTCAGTACTTCGGCGAGATGAGCTTGATTGAAGACGGGCCACGCTCTGCCGACGCGATCGCCCACAGCACCTGCAAGCTGTACGAACTGCAGCGCGAAAAACTCGATCAAGTGATGTTCACCGACAAAGAGCTCGCTTACGTGTTGCTCTGGACGTTCGTTCGTACGCTCTCGGCGCGCTTGCGCGAGACCAACGACAAGATTCGGGCGTTTTTCGCGCTTTCTTCGTTCGGCCCACGCTGAACGACCGCTGCCGCGGGGATCCGTTTGGGGGCAGGTTTGCTTGTGCGACCAGCACTCGCGTATGTCTCGGAAGCTACCCTCGTGCCCAAGCAGGTGAAGTGATGGTTCGCAGCATTCCGGTCTGGCTGTCAGCTGCGCTTTTGGCGGTGGCGTGCGGGTGTGGTCAGCCCAAGAAGCTCGTGCCCCTGGCGGACGCAGGGTTTGCCTTGCTGCCGATGGAAACCTGCTTCGACAGTGACGGCGATGGGGTTCCCGGCACCGGCGACTGTCAGGACCTGCCACTGCGTGACTGCAACGACAGCGATCCAACCACCAAGCCGACTGCCGTCGAGATCTGCGATTTCATCGACAACGACTGCAACGGCAAGATTGACGAAGGGCTGACGACGTCGGCGTTTTACCGAGACGCCGACGCTGACTCGATTGGCTCTTCGGAAAAGACCGGCGAAGGCTGCGGGGCGCCTCCCGTCGGCTCGGTTACCAGCACGGGCGACTGCAACGACGCCGACAGCAAGATCCGCCCTGGAGTCGCAGAGACCTGCAACGCCATCGACGACGACTG
>JANOHG010001051.1:0-3946 GCA_031406375.1 Archangiaceae bacterium
TACCTTCAAAGAGCCAGCGAAGCCGAAGAAAGAGGTCGAGGCGAAGGGTCCGTCGAAAGGGCCGGACAACGCGAAGGTGACGATCGTCGAGTTTTCAGATTTCGAGTGCCCGTTCTGCAGTCGCGCCTCTGCGACGGTCGATCAGGTAATGGAGCAGTACGCGGGCAAGGTGAAGCTGGTGTTTCGCCAATTCCCGCTCGACTTTCACGCCAAAGCGCCAAAGGCCGCTGAAGCGTCGTTGTGCGCGAGCGAGCAGAAGAAGTTCTGGGAGTTCCACGATTTGCTGTTCAAGAACCAAGAGAAGCTGTCGATTGACGAACTGAAGGCGCACGCGACGACGCTAGGGCTCGACGTGGCGAAGTTCGGAGAATGCCTCGATTCTGGCAGGATGAAGAAGACGGTCGACGAGGATATGGCCGCCGGCAAGAAAGTTGGCGTGACGGGAACGCCAGCGTTCTTCGTCAACGGCACGATGCTCTCGGGCGCGCAGCCGATCGAAGCGTTCAAGGAAGTGATCGACGCCGAGCTGAAGTGAAAGACCGGCTCGCGCTGGCGGCTGATCTTCCGCTGCCCGAAGCGCTGGCGATCTACGCGAAGGTCGCAAGGTTCGTGTCAGTGGCAAAGGTCGGCCTGTCGCTCTTCGTTGAGCATGGGCCGGATGCGGTGAAAGCGTTCGTCGATCAAGGCGCGCGCGTTTTTCTCGATCTAAAGCTTCACGACATTCCGAACACCGTCGAGTTGGCTGCCGCGCGTGCAGGCTCGCTGGGAGTCGCGTACCTCACCGTGCACGCCTCAGGCGGAAGCGCGATGCTCGAGGCGGCGGTGCGGGGAGCCACCTTGGGCTCGGCAAAAGCCGGACACGCCCCACCGGTGGTGCTTGCGGTCACCGTGCTGACGTCGATGGATGATGCGGCGCTGTCAGCGACCGGGGTTGTCGGTTCCGTCGAGTCACAAGTCGGTCGGCTCGCAGGGCTGGCGACGCTTTCAGGCGTGGGTGGGCTCGTCTGCTCGGTGCGTGAGGTCGGATCGGTGCGGGCAATCGTCGGCCCCAGGTTGGTGCTGTGTACGCCGGGGATCCGGCTGGCCGGTGCTGCGAAGGATGACCAGGCGCGGGTCGAAACGCCTCAGGCGGCGGTGCGCGCTGGGTCGAACCTGTTGGTGATTGGCCGACCCATCTACGAGGCCGCTGATCCAGCCAGGGCAGCTGAAGAGATTCTTGCTTCGATGGGCTAAAAAATGGGCGAAGTCAGTCGAGGACCTTGATCAGACAGTGGTCCTTTTTTCCCTTTTGCAGCAGCAGGTAACGATTGTTGATCAGCTGCTTCAAGTCGATGATTGCAGCGCGATCGGTGACCTTCTCTTTGTTGATCGACAGTCCGTTGCCTTCGATCAGCTTTCGCGCTTCGCCTTTCGACGAAGCCAGCTTGGTGTGGATCGCAACCAAGTCGCTGACGGGGATCCCGCGCAGGCGTTCGCGGTCCACTTCAAAGACCGACACTCCGGCACCCTTGAAGACCGAGAGGAACATCTCGTCGGTCAGCGACTGCAGCCCAGCGATCGTGCCCTTACCGAACAGCACTTCGGTGGCGGTTAGCACCGCGGCGACCTCCTCGCTGCCGTGAACGCGGGCGGTGATGTCCTTTGCGATTGTCTTCTGCAGCACGCGGTTCGACGGCGCGGCATCGTGATCAGCTTCGAGCGCTTCGATGGTTGGCCGATCAAGCAGCGTAAAGATGCGCACGTAGCTCTTCGCGTCGTCATCCGAAGCGTTGAGCCAGAATTGGTAGAATTCGTAGGGCGACGTGCGTTTCGGATCGAGCCAGACGTTGCCTTGCTCGGTCTTGCCGAACTTCGTCCCGTCGGCTTTGGCGATCAACGGAGTCGTGATCGCGAACGCGTCGCCACGCTCTTTGCGCCGAATCAGCTCAAGCCCGGTGAGGATGTTCCCCCATTGATCCGATCCGCCCATCTGCAACTTCACGCCCCTGTTTTTCCACAACCAATAAAAGTCGTAGCCCTGCACCAGTTGGTACGAGAACTCGGTGAACGACATGCCTTCGCGATCGTCGCCGGCGATGCGCTTCTTCACCGAGTCCTTCGCCATCATGTAGTTGACGGTAATGTGCTTGCCGACGTCGCGAATGAACTCGAGGAATGAGATCCCTTTGACCCAGTCGTAGTTGTTGACGATCTCTGCCGCGCGCGGCCCTGGGCTGAAGTCGAGGAATCGTTCGAGCTGTTTCTTCTGAGCGGTGAGGTTGTGGTTCAGCGCTTCCTCGTCGAGCAGATTGCGCTCTTCAGACTTGCCCGACGGATCTCCGACCATGCCCGTGGCGCCGCCGATCAGCGCGAAGGGCTTGTGCCCCGCCTGTTGGAAGTGCAGCAACATCATCACCTGAACCAGGTTCCCCACGCCCAGCGAGTCCGCCGTCGGATCAAACCCGATGTATCCCGAGACAACTTCCTTTCTCAGCAGTTCGGCGGTGCCGGGAACCGAGTCTTGAAGCATCCGGCGCCACGTCAGCTCTTCAACGAAGTCCTTCGTCATGTTACCGGCTGGTTACCACGTCGGCGGCACCTGCTCACGCGTACCCGTCAGCTTCGGGCCTGGTCCTCTAGTCCTAGCCTCCGCGGGTGTGCATCTCGAGGTGAGGGTCGGCCCGCAGCTGGCCGGGGGTTCGAAGCGCTGCGCGCTGTTGATGAAGCGCCAACCTCGCTTCGGCGCCGCGATCAGCGCGCGCTGCCCAGGTCGAAGCGATCAACTCGCCCAACGGCTCTGCTCGGCGAAGGGGGCCCTTCAGATCGATGCCCTTCTCGGCGTAGAGGCAGGTAAACCAGGTACCGTCGGCGGTGATCCGCGAGCGATCGCAGCGGCTGCAGAACGGCGCGGTCGTCGACGCGATGATCCCGAAAGTGCGGCCATCTGGAAGGCGAAATCGTTCTGCAGGAGCGCTGGACGTTGAGGCGATCGGCACGATCTTTCCATAGTGCCTTGCGAGCCGCTGCAGCAGCTCAGCCCTCGAGACGACTTGTTCGCGAGACCAACGGGTCGCTCCGCCGACGTCCATGTACTCGATGAACCTCAGTTCGGCTGCATGACTGCCTGCGAACTCGAGCAGCGGCACCAATTCGTCGTCGTTGATGCCCCGCATCACCACCGCGTCGAGCTTGACGCCTCGGGGAAACTTCGCGGCAGCAATTCCAGCCAGCACTTGCGGGTGGTGATCTCGTCGGGTCAGCGCCAAGAAGCGCGAGGGCTGCAGGGTGTCGAGGCTGACCGTAATCCGCATCAGCCCCGCCTCGCGCAGCGCGCTGGCCTGATCGGCGAGCAATACGCCGTTGGTGGTAAGGGCGAGATCCTTCAGCTGCGGCCGCGAGGCGAGCATCTTCACGAACGTCGGCAGTTGCCTGCGCACCAACGGCTCGCCACCGGTGAGCCGAACCCTTTCGACTCCGGCCGCGCAGAAGGCATCGACCACTGCGTTGAGCTCTTCGAACGAGAGAATTTCCGCGTTCGACAGCCAGACATAATCCTCTTCCGGCATGCAGTAGGCGCAGCGAAGGTTGCAGCGATCGGTGACGCTGATGCGAAGGCTCGCTAGGGGCCTGTGAAGCGCGTCGAGGATCACAGCGAGACTGGGATGTTCGGTGTTGTCGCTACCTCATCTGTCGCTGCTGCCGGCTCGGTGGCGTCGGTCGTTTTCTTCTTTTCCCGCAACAGCTCGGCGTTGTGGCGCTGGAACTCGGCCTTCTTCGCCACCATGTCGGCTTTGATCTTCAGCAGCCCCGGCTCGCCGATGTCGAGAAACGCCCGCACGACGT
The DNA here is from genome assembly GCA_031406375.1 of Archangiaceae bacterium. Lineage (GTDB taxonomy): Bacteria > Myxococcota > Myxococcia > Myxococcales > Myxococcaceae > JAGSPQ01. The sequence continues at coordinate 3,823 of JANOHG010001051.1, forward strand.
CGGGGTCGAACTGGGTGCCACCGCAGCGCGAGATTTCCTGCACGGCGTTGGCGAAGGTGGTGCCCTTTCGATACGGGCGATCACTGGTCATCGCGTCGAGCGTGTCTGCGACGGCGAAGATCCG
>JANOHG010001066.1:0-2524 GCA_031406375.1 Archangiaceae bacterium
TGTCGAAGCGGTATGCCACGAGCCCGAGGCCTGACCCAACCGCGAGCGGCCAGCTTGGCCTGGGTCTGGCGGGTCGACCTGATCTTCTCGGCACAGATTTCTTCGAGGCTGTACGCCTTGACCGTCGCGCCCAGCTCCTCGCCGTACCCGTGGTCGACTGGCACCCGAGGGCACTCGAGCAGCACAGGTTCATCGTGCGTCACCTCGAGCTTCACGGGCACCATCGGCTGGCGCTGCCAGGGAAACTGAGCGCGGACGATGAACACCTCCTGGCCACCGGGATGGGGCTCGCGTTCCTCGTAGCGCTCGACCGCAAACGAGAGGGGCGAAAGTTTCTGCGCTTCCGTTTGGGCGACGGCGATGGCTGCTCGCACCGCAACCTCGAGCGCCTGTCCCTTGGGGCCCCTGACCGCCGAGAAGTCGAGGTCCTCGGAGAAGCGGTAGTTGCCGAGGTGGACCTTCTTGAGGGCCGTGCCGCCCTTGAAGATCAACGAATCCCGAAGCGATCCGGTCGCGGCAATACCGAGCAGCACGTAGGTCTGCGCGTAGTCGCGCTCCACGACGATCTGCCCCAGCCCGTGTGCCTGGGCCGCTTCCCGAATTCTGTGCTGGAGAGTTTTCACTCGGCCTTCCCAACGGCGAGGTTCTCGATGAGGCCCCAGCGAACGTTTCGACGTCCGCGGGCTGGCCTTGTTGGGTCGAGAGGCTGGTATCCGCGGATCGGCGACCCCCGCAGGGGCTTCGTCACTGCGGCCTCGGTCCCCATCAGTTCCAATGCGTATCCGATTCGCTTGGCCACAGACGCCTTGCCATACTTCTGGGCGTAGTCGACGAGACGCGCGAGATCGAGAGCCTTGAGATGCTCGTCGAGAATCCCCAAGCCCTCAGCAATGCCGCCGAAGCGGCGGGGGAGTGCGAAGCAGTCGAGCAAGGCGCGTTCGCGATTGAAAACCCGGGCCTGCGAGTCGCCAAACCATGCTTCCTCGTACCCAAAGAAATGTGACGGCAAGACGGTGACGATGGCGAACTTCTGGCCAGAAATCTCCCAGCTCGATGCTGTCCCTCGCACAGCACCACGCATCGCGGGGGTGACGACACGACGCGGGGTTGTCAGCGTGACGGCTTGCGGAATCTGCTCGGTGAGCCCGTGGTGATTGAGGGCAGACCACCCGCTGATCGCGCTGGGGTTCACGAGCGCCATCGCAATGACGAACGGGTGTGGCTCCTGGCTGCCGGGCATTGTGGCGGCCAACGCGTACGTCCCGCGCTTGATGCGGCGAACCAGGCCAGCCCGCGCCAGACGGTGAAGCAGCAGCGTCACGTTCGATGGTGGAGGCCTTAAGTGCTTCGCCGCCTCCTGCGCATCCGTGGTCGAGAAGGTCATCCGACCTTGCTCGGCGAGAGCACGAACGAGTGCCAAACCGAGCCCGCCGTATGGTCGATCTGCCATCATGAACGTTGATCTAATCTACTTCGTTAATTGCCTTGGGTGAAAGTTACGAAGCAAAACAGTATCTCGTAAAAGAGGTGTTTTGAGCCCGCTTTCGGCCGGTTTTGGAGCGAGCTTCGGCTTTCACCTCGGCGACGTTGAGCAGCCGCCCTGCCCCACCCTCGATGGTTCGAACCTGTGACCTATGCAGCACGGGTGCCTGCATCCGAAGCCGAAGGCCAGTGGTTCGAATCCACCATCGCGCATGGAGGAAGGTCTCGAAGCCACTGGAGAAATCCGGGCCGCTTCGAGGCTTTCGCTTGTCCGCGAGCGACTTTGGACCACTGGCGGACCAAGCGGCGCGTTCACGGCCACGGTGAGCGCCTCCGCCTGGGGGCGGTCGACGCGCGTGTGGGGGCCAATTGTTCGCCGAGGCTGAACTTCAGATCGCGGATCCCAGCAGCCCACTCAGCGTGTTTCTCCCTCGGAGTCACCCCACTTGAGCCTCATTCGGGTTCCCCCGATTCCAAAGCCCCGAGTCCTCGGCTTATGCGGCTGCTCCGGCTTTTTTCTTCAGAGCTCGACGCCAAAGAGCGAGGTGCGCTTGCCCTGCGCCTTGCTGTCCCACGCCTCGAGGATCCAGCCGCGGTCCTTCGCCTGGCCGTTGGCCATCCCCGTCGCGGTGAGGTAGCTGCCGGCCTTCACTCCTCCAGCCGCCCACGCCGGCACCTCAATCGGCTCGTGCGTCGACGACACTTCATGCTCGCCGACCTTCGTACAGAGCTGCCGGTAGACGATCGCGCCCTCAGGGGTGATTCGATCGACCTTGTTCGTCTCGACGCAGGTGAAGTCGGGGACTTTCACCTGCTCGGTGCGAAAGCTGATCCGCACCACCGCGCCCTTCGCCTCTACGCCCTTCACGACGGCGCCGCCCGCAGGGTGGTACCGGTTGAGCGAATTGTTCTCGCCGTGAACGCTCCCGCCAAACCCGGGCTGGTTCACCAACGGCCGGCCTGGCGCGGGCAGCGCGAGCGTGACCTGCGCGCCCGTCTGCTTGCTCGCATCAGAGGAAGCGAACGAAGGCGCCGGCGTTCG
>JANOHG010001073.1:0-2267 GCA_031406375.1 Archangiaceae bacterium
CGAAGAATTCGCTGGCTGCGACATCGAGGCACAGCGCAATCTGGTCTGGGGCCTTGAACCCTGCGGCGTCGATCGCTTCCATAATCAGCTTCAGCGCATCTTCGTTCGCCGGCAGATCCGGAGCGTAGCCACCTTCGTCACCCACGCCGGTCGCGAACTTCCGAGCCTTGAGAATCTTCTTCAACGCGTGGAACACCTCGGCGCCCCACCGCACGCCTTCGCTAAACGTCGGCGCGCCCCAGGGCAAAACCATGAACTCCTGCACGTCGACGCGGGTGTCGGCGTGGGCGCCTCCGTTGAGAATGTTCATCATCGGTACGGGAAGCGTTCGCGCCTGAACTCCTCCGACCCACTTGTACAGTGGAAGTCCCTGCGCGTTCGCCGCGACCCGCGCGTTGGCCATCGACACGCTCAAGATGGCGTTGGCTCCGAGCTTGCTTTTCATCGGGGTGCCGTCGAGTTCGAGCATCCGGCCATCGACCGCCGCCTGATCGAGCGGGTTCATTCCCTTGATGACTGCCCCGAGTAAATCCTTGACGTTTTTGACGGCCTTCTTCACTCCCTTTCCGCGATAACGATCCTCATCGCCATCGCGCAGCTCGAGCGCCTCATGCTCGCCGGTGGAAGCGCCTGAAGGAACCGCCGCGCGTCCCACGGCGCCATTGTTCAAAGTGATTTCTGCTTCAAGGGTCGGATTGCCTCGAGAGTCCAGAATTTCCCGAGCAGTCACGTGCGTAATTGAGAGAGCAGTCATGCGGGCTTCCTAGCGCTACAGTCGCGGGTCGTGAAGCTTGGAATCGTGTTGTCCGATTTGCACCTGGGTACAGGCCACAAGAAGGGCCAACTCAACATCTACGACGACTTTCGGGAAGACGAGCGCTTCGCGCAGTTGCTCGCGCGCTTCTCGACCGGCAAGCACGCCGACGACGATGTGCATTTGATCTTCAACGGCGACATCTTCGATCTGCTGAAGGTGCCGGTGAATGGGCAGTTTCCCGAAGAGATCACCGAACGCTTGTCGCTGATGAAGCTCGAGCAGTGCATCAAAGGCCACCCTGTCTTCATGCGGGCGCTCACCAATTTCTGGAAGTCGCCCAACAAGCGAATCACCTACCAGCCGGGCAACCACGACATGGAAATGTTCTTTCCTGGCGTGCAACGGCTCTTCTGCCGGGCGATCACCGGCGAAGACTCTCACCCTCGAATGCAGTTCGTGCCTCAAGAGCCCTTTTTGGCGCTGGACGATGGGATTCAGATTCACCACGGTCACCAGTTCGAGGCGATTCATGCCTTCGACTTCAAGAAGCTGCTGCTTACCCGAGGCAAGCGCGAGCCAATCTTGAACCTGCCGTGGGGCAGCCTCTTCATCCTTCACGTGGTGAACAAGCTGGTCGCCGAACGGCCCTACCTCGACAAGGTGATGCCGTTCTGGCCGCTGTTCGCCGGAGGCATGATCTTCGACACCCGCTTCACGGTGAAGATGGTCGCAGAGTGTGCGGTGGCGTTCGGCAAAGCAAGGATCAACCCCCGTTGGTGGTCGAAGCGACCGTTCGAGAAGGTGACCAAGTTCCTCAACAACGACGTCGGCTTCTTCGAGCACCTCGATCGATTCGCCCACAAGCTGATTGTGAAGCACAGCTTGAACGCCGTCTTCATGGGCCACACCCACCTCGAGATGGTGCGCACCTGGCCGCGCGACAAGGTCTACGTGAACACCGGCACCTGGATGCCGATGGTCAGCCTGAAGCTCTCGAACCTCGGTCAGAGCACCGCGCTGCACTACGGGTTCATCGAGTGGCGGGAAAATGAGCCGCCGCGCACGGGATTGATGCGGTGGAACGGACAGCGACCTGAAACGGAAGAAGTGATCGCGTAGGAGACAATGGCGCCTCCAGCTCGCCCGAAGGGGCCACCGCCAAGGAAGAAAAAGGGGCCACCCGAAGCCTCGCCGGAAGAGCTTTCATCGCGGGCGCGAGGCGCATTGCTGGGCCTGGCGGTGGGCGACGCGCTGGGGTCGACGTATGCGGGCAAGCGCCTGAGCGCGGAGACTTTTCCGAAGCTGAACGACGGCCCGCACACCGAGCTGCGTGGCAATGGTCCGAGGGCTTTGAAGCGCGGCCAGGTGACAGACAACACTCAGCAGTCGGTGTGTCTGGCGAACGGGCTGCGGACTCTGCGGCGTTATGACCTGGTCGAGACCGCGAAGGAATATTCTCGCTGGCTGGAGCACGCGTTCGACTGCCCCGCCGCGACCCGAGCGGCGCTCG
>JANOHG010001106.1:0-3198 GCA_031406375.1 Archangiaceae bacterium
CGTTGCGGGAAGCGTGCTCAGCATCTTTTGTGACGGATCGTCTCATTCGCGCAGCGGGCTTCCCGGAGGCTGGGCGTTCGTGATCGTTCAGAACGATGTCGCCTTGGTGACGCGAACGGGCGCCGAGAAGTCGACCACCAACAACCTGATGGAGCTGCGGGCGGCGCTGTTGGGTCTGCGAGAAGTCATCGCGCGAGGCCATGCAGGCGAGCTCGAGCTGGTCAGCGACTCGCGCTTCACGCTCGACATCGCCAATGGCACCTACCTGCCGCGCAAGCACCTCGTCGAAGCGCGTGCGCTACGAGCTTCAGCGCTCGAAGCGCACGCTCAAACGCGTTGGGTGCGCGGACACAGCGGCGATCGATGGAACACCCTCGTCGACTCGCTTGCTCACGAAGCAAAACAAACGTGGGTGCCCGAGCGGGTGAAGCGCAAGGCGATGCGCCGGGCGGCGATCGGCTGATCGCGATCACTCTTCTGCCCTTGACCAGCCTACAGTTGGGCGCAGATATGCCTGCCCAACCCGTCAGCGCGTCGGTTCTGGTCGTCGACGACGATGCCGCAGTCGGAAAAGTTCTCGAAGGGCTGCTGCGGCAGTCGGGCTACGACGCCCATTGGGTGTCTTCAGCGTCTGCTGCGCTCGACGCGCTCAATGAGCGCTTCGTAGGGCTGGTCATCACCGACCTGCGGATGCCGAACGTGGATGGCCTCGAGCTGCTGTCGCGGATCAAGCAGGGCTGGCCCGAAGTGCAGGTGGTGATGATCTCGGCGCACGGAACCGTCTCACTGGCGGTGGAAGCGATGAAGCACGGAGCGTCGGATTTCATCCAGAAGCCGTTCGAGCGCGATGAGCTGCTTTACGTGGTGAAGAAAGAACTCGAACGAGAATCCCACCCGGCGTTCAACACCGTTTCCGAAGGGCTCAGCCTCGGCGGTTCGCCCGCGATGCGCGCGTGCGATGAGGAACTAACGCGGGCAGCGCGCAGCCCTGCCACGGTGCTGCTGCGCGGCGAGAGCGGCGTCGGCAAGGAGCTCGCGGCGCACGCCATTCATGATCGCAGCAAGCGCAAAGACGGCCCGTTCGTCGTCGTCCACCCGACGACGCTGTCGGAACAGCTGCTCGAGAGCGAGCTGTTCGGCCATGAGAAGGGGGCCTTCACGGGTGCCGTGTCGCGAAAGCCAGGCCGCGTCGAGCTGGCGGCAGGAGGCACGCTTTTCCTCGACGAGTTGGGTGACATCCCCGCCACTGTTCAGCTGAAGTTGTTACGGCTGATTCAAGAACGCCAATACGAACGCGTCGGAGGCACCCAAACGCTCGCCGCCGACGTGCGCTTCGTCGCCGCCACCCATCGCAACCTGGAAGCGATGGTCGCCGAGGGCAAGTTTCGAGAGGACCTCTTCTTCCGGCTGAACGTGATCCCCATCGGCATTCCACCGCTTCGCGATCGAAGGGAAGACATCCGCCCGCTCGCGATCCAGTTCTGCCAGCAGCATGGCAAGCAAAACGACCGCCGGGACGCGGAGCTCACCGAGGATGCCTTGGCAGCGTTGGAGGCTCAGCCCTGGCGGGGAAATGTCCGGCAGCTGCAGAACTTCGTCGAGAGGTTGGTGGTGATGTCCGACACCGCGCGCATCGATGCGACGTTCGTCAACCGCGAGCTGTCGCGTTCGTTCGAGGCGTCGGTTGGGGCGGGGCCGGCCGCGGTGTCAATCGATGCCTCGCTCGACAATCGTCGCAAAGAAGCTGAGAAGGCCGCGGTGCTCGACGCGCTCAGTCGCGCAGGAGGAAATCGCACCACCGCCGCGCGCATCCTCGGGATCGCCCGCCGAACGCTCTACAACAAGCTGGCCGAGTTGGGGATCGACAGCCCGCGCGAAGCGCCTTAGGTCGAAGGCGGCGCAATCGGAAACCGCAGTTCCACCCTCGTTCCTTTTCCCTCGACGCTCTTCAAGCGCGCGTCGCCTCCGTGTGCCTCAGCGACACGGCGTACGAAGGCGAGGCCAAGCCCGCTGCCGGTCGTCTTGGTGGTGAAGAAGTCGGAAAAGGCTTGCTCGACCGACCGTGGGTTCATCCCGATGCCGGTATCGGCGACCGCGAGTCGAAGGAAGCCCGGGTCATTCAGACAGGTCTCGACCGTTACCTGGCCGCCCGATGGCATCGCCTCGAAGGCGTTGCGCAGCAGATTTTCGAGCGCAGCGGCGATCAGATCGGAATCCCCTGGGCACTTCGAGCCGTCTGTTTCGAGCTTGTGCTCGAGCTTGATTCCGGGCGGAGCCGCAAACGCCTGCGCATTGAGCACTTCCATCACGAGTGAATCGAGTGCGACGGGCTTGATCACCGTCTCGAGTCGGCCGATGCGCTGGTAGTCAGCGATGACGCGGTCGAGCCGATTAACCTGATCCATGATCAGACTGAGGTAATCGCTCGAGTCGTCCAGCCGCTTGCTGCGCACCGATTCCTCTTTCAGGTACTGCGCCGCGCCCTTGATCGCCGCGAGCGGGTTACGCAAGTCGTGCGTCATCTGGGCGCTGAACCGCCCGAGTGTCGCGTGGTACTCGAGCCGCTGGCGGTGGACGGCAGAGGCCCGCGTCATCGCAACCAGCGCGGGCACCAGCGCGAGGGTCAGCGTGCCAATGCCGATGGTCAGCAGCGCGGTATGGCCTCCAAAGAAATAGAAGACCGCCAGGTAGCCCACCAACTGCAGGGCAGCGAGCACGAATCCGTTCGCAGCGATCAACCACGAGATGCGGCGTTCAAACAACCCAACCCTCAGTGCCGCGAGCGTGAACACCAGCGTCGTCATCAACATGCCAAGCGGCCCCAACCGCGGCGCGTCGAAGCCGCTGTTCGCCAGCAGATCGCACACGTTGCCGGCGGCGCCCAGCGAGAGGCCGCCCAACATCAACCAGGTCCGCGCGCGCTCCAGCGGGCTGGCAGCAACTCGCAGATGGCCGATGAAAAGGGTCGCGAGCACGACGATCGCGACGACCGCCCCAGGGGCGACGGCAATCACCCAGCGCTCCAGCCCCGCGAAATCCTGGGCCCACTCGACCCCAAAGAATGCGCTTGCACAGGCGAGCGCGACGGCGCCGAAATAGACGTCGAAGCTGCGCGCGAGCCATGACAGCGAACGGGCGCGGCCCACGAAAGCGAGCGCGAACCGCACTGCGAGAGGCACCATCAACGAAGCGCAGGTG
>JANOHG010001127.1:0-2146 GCA_031406375.1 Archangiaceae bacterium
CGCAGGCCGACAGCAGAAGACAGCCGATGAGTGCGATTGATTTCATGTCCTAGTTCCGAAACTCATAGTTGAGAACCGACGCCAGCTCGAGGTATCCGAAGTTTCTCATCTGATCGATGTTGTACAAAAGGTAGTGCAGGCGCCCGCGGACGCTGATCGAGAAGCTCCTGCTGATTCGAACCTTGAGCCCCACAACCACCCCTGGTGAGAATGTCTGGTAGCTCTGCGCAGGCAACCCCGTACCGGGAAACTCACGACCCATGATGTTCAGCCCCAGCCGGACGCCCAGGTAGGGTACCCAGCGACCGTCGGGCCACTCGTAGAGCACCGCGCTGCCGACCGAGAGCAGCGAATACCGGTAGGGCGCGGTCAGCAGACCTGTCTTCAGGATGCCGTTCGAGAAGCCGTAGAGCCCGTCAATGCCGACGCCGAAGCCCTTCCCGAACGCGTTGTGGAACGTCGAGTCGATGCCCACGACCGGTGATGAAGGAAACGTACCCCCCTGCGACAGCGGCTGATCGAAGACCAGTTGGTAGCTGCCCGACGCGCCGATGCTCCAGTGCCGGTTGTAGATGAGGTTGCGCTCGACGCCCTTTACTGGGTCGTCGGCGAAGGCGACGTTCTTCAAGCTCGACTCGTCGATCACTGCCAGCTGCCCTGCGGCAACAAAGACTTCCCCGACGCGCAGGTGATCAGCCAGTCGCCGCTTGACGAAGTACCGTCCCGGCGGCAGCGCGACGACCCGCTGCACTCCAAGGACCTTCGACAGCTCGGCAACGACGAATCCCTTCGGGTCGATGAGGAAATAGGTCCCGCCTGGGGCCGCCGCGGGAAATTGAAGCCCCTCGTTGCGCTCGGCGAAATCGGTGAGCACCAGATCTCCGTTGCCGGCCAGATCGAAGCTGAAGGTCGGGTGTTGCGCTCCGGCTGCGCTTTCGGCGGTGTCCGCGACGGTGCGCTCGTATGCGTAGGCGTACGCTTCGCCGAGGCTCACCTTGCCATCGCCGCTGCGATCCGCATCGCCCAGCAGGCCGCTGGCCAGGTGGTGCGAGAAGTAGCTGCCACCGATCGCGTCGGACTCTTGCGAGTCTTCGTCCGAGGCGCTTGAGGTGAGGATAACCAGGCCTTTTGCCGCGCGGGTGGCGTCGGACTCGACCTCGAACGCCGGCGCACGCCGCACGCCTTTTGTGCGGGTCATCGCGCCCGAACGGCAGGCATCGAAGATTGCGACGCGCATGTCGGCGGGCGACTGAGCGAGGCGGGCTTTGAGCGATTCCATCGGCAGCTTGCTGCGACCCAGGCGCAGCGACCCGTCCTTCGCGTGGCCCGAGAAGTAGAAGAAGAGTGCCGTTCGATCGCCTCGCGTGCGCGCATCTTTTGCGCGCCGTTCGAGCTCGCCCAGCGCCGTGAGCAGATCCTCGGCGTCAGAATTGAGAAGCAACATCGCGTCGGCTTCGCGCACGCCGCCGACCCGGGTGAGGATCGCGTGAATTTTTCGAGCGTCATCGCGGGCGTAGAGCAGCTCGCGCGTTCCCGAACCGCCCTCGTCGTTGCCGGCGACGAGCGCGAATCGTCGAATGGGTCCGGTCGACTCAACGGCCAGCTGCTGCCCGTGCGAAGGCACAGCGAACAGAACCATCGCCAATAGCCTGCGCGCGAGCGCAGTCACGGCTTGAGGAACGTGCGGTGAAACTGTTCACCAGGAAGATCGAGCATCCCCAGCTGCGAGAGGTTTCCGCGCGCCTCATCGTAGCGTGTCTTCGCCGCGCGCCGGACTTCGTCGATGTCCAGCGGCGCCGAAGTCATCACCACCACCACGCGTTCGAGCCCGTGTCCGGTGAACTCGAGGCTGCCCGACAAGTACTCTTTGGTTCCATCGGTGCGCACCTGAAGGCTGGGCCCGCGCTCGGGGTACAAAGCAGTGACCTCTCCATTCTCGTCGACGCTCACCGCGGCGAGGTAACGATGGGGCCCGGCACGAAACCCGATTCGCACCCGCTCACCGCGCGCCAAGGCTTCGGGATGAAGGGGATCTTCGGAGCCCATTCGCTGCGGACCATTGGCCGCGGCGGCGACGATCACCTCGACCTGACTGCCGCCCTTGAGCCGATTGGGCGAATTGTCGCCGCGCATCATCAGCGGAACC
>JANOHG010001131.1:0-2100 GCA_031406375.1 Archangiaceae bacterium
TTCGCGCTTCAACTCGGCTTTCTGGAGCCCGTCGAGATCCTGAGTGCGCCACGCCTGAAGGATTCCCACCACCAGCAACACCAGCACGAGGATCGCCAACGCCGGGTAAACGACGTGGGTGTTCTTCTCGAGCAGCTCGAAATAAGTGGGGTTCATCGACGAGCCGGGGCTACTTCACAGCGGCGGGTTTCACTGGGGTCCTCGCCGGCTCGGCGTTGGCTTCGACCTTCTGCGGCATCACGTCACCCCAGCCACCTTCAATCATCCCCTTGAACAGCCACTTCCCGTCCTTCAACGCGACGATCGCGCTCGAGGTCCACTTGTCCTTCGCTTTGCCCACCGTCATCTCGTTGCTCTCTTCCACCATCGCCAAACTGTCGCTGATGAACGTGGCCTTGGTCTTCTTGGCCGTCTTGATGTCCTTCGGCATCTCGGCGAACGACTTCTTCATCGAGTCGATCCACTGCTGCCTTTCCCACATCGCGGTCGAAGGCACGCCTGCAGCGTTGTCGGTCATCATCATCACCGGGAAGTCCACACGCGCTGCCATCGCATCGAGGTCGCCCTTCTTCATCGCTTCCTCACAGGTCTTGTAGAGTTCCTCGATGCCCTTCTTGTCGCCACCCTTGGTGACGTGTCGGGGTTTGAAACCGGTCGAGGTGGGCGACGCTGCGGCGGGTGCGGCGCTCTGCGCAGCTGCGGCGACTGCGACCAGACAACAGGCGATGGTGAGAGTCTTCATGTCGGTTTCCCCATGCGAGAGTAAGGACTTCAGCGCACGAGCTACTACTGCTTGAAGCCGACAGAAAGCCCTATCAGAAACGCCGGGCAGCAACAGGTACGCGGCGCATGCGACCGCTAAGGTGAAATGGCGACGAGTCGGCAGATGGCGCGTTCAGATAACAGTGGTAGAACTCGGCGCCAAGGCCGTGGACTTCGTCATCTCGAACGCGACCGTGGTCACGATGAACGCAGAGCGCGAGATTTTGCGCGAAGCCGAAGTCGTGATTTCCGATCGGCGCATCGTCAAAGTCGGCTCGCCCACTCGTGGCGGGAAGACGGGAGTACGTCAAACGATCGACGCGCGCGGCCGGGTGCTGCTGCCAGGCTTCATCCATGGGCACCTGCACGCGTGCCAGACCTTGTGCCGCAACCGTGCCGACGGGCTCGAGCTGCTCGATTGGCTTCGCGAGCGGATCTGGCCTTTCGAAGCCGCGCATGACCCCGAGTCGATGCGCGCGTCGGCAGACCTGACTTTCCTCGAGCTCATCAAGTCGGGTGCGACAGGCCTGCTCGATATGGGGACGGTGCGTCACTACGATCAGGTCTTCGAATCCGCGCGCGATTGCGGAATCCGGATTACCGGGGGCAAAGCAATGATGGACCACGGGCAGGGGCTGCCCGCGAACCTGCGCGAATCCACCGCCGGCTCGATTGCCGAGAGCCTGAAGCTGCTCGAGCGATGGCATGGACAAGAAGACGGACGACTTCGGTACGCGTTCGCGCCGCGCTTCGTACTCTCGTGCACCGAAGCACTGATGCGTCAGGTTGCGCAGTTGGCGCAAAAGCACGGCGTTCGGATTCATACCCACGCCTCCGAGAACCCGACCGAGTGCGACATCGTGCGTGAGAAGACGGGCATGGACAACGTCGCCTACTTCGAGTCGTTGGGGATGCTCGGCCCCAACACCACACTGGCCCATTGCGTGTGGTTGACGGCCAACGAGCATCGGATCCTTCGCGAATCGCGCACCTGTGTGTGTCACTGCCCAGCGAGTAATTTGAAGCTCGCGTCGGGCACCGCCAAACTTCCCGAGCTGCTGGCTGAGAACGTCTCGCTATCGCTGGGTTCCGATGGCGCTCCGTGCAACAACAACCTCGACATCTTCGTCGAGATGCGGCTCGCCGCGCTCATTCACAAGCCGCGTGCGGGGCCGACCGCGATCAGCGCATTGCAGGTGCTCGAGATGGCGACGCTTGGAGGAGCGTCCGCTCACATTTTTATTTCCCCAAAACAGGAGATTCCTCATGGCACTGAACGACGTCGCGCTCTGCGCGCGGGCGCTTATCCGTATCGGCGCGGCGCCCATTACAAGTTTC
>JANOHG010001142.1:0-1689 GCA_031406375.1 Archangiaceae bacterium
GCCCGAGCGACAGGTTGACGATGCGGCAAGTGTCTTTGACGTGTTCCACGATCTCACGCATGAGCGGCATGCGTTCTGGATCGAGCTCGTTCTTGTCATCGAGTAGCCGCGCGTTGATGAGGCGCAGCTCGGGAACGAAGGAGCTGACGCGGGTCGCCTTCCCACTGCGGTTCTTCACGTCGCCCCGAACGAAGAACACCGGCCTTCCCGCGCGGGTGTCGTACAACCCGTTGGAAATGTCGAGCGTCACCCAATCGGTTGGCGTCGAGAACGTCGCCTTGAGGCGCTCGATGCCGAACGAAGCGAGCTCGACCTTTCCTTCGCTCAAATAGATTGTCGCGACCACCGTCAACAACACGACCAGCACTGAGGCGATCGCCACGTTGATAATCACCCAGGCGACCCTGCGTTTGGGCCGGACTGCCTCGAGCCGTTCGGATTCCTCGACAGGAGCCCCTACAGCGATCGTCAACTGACGGTTGCCCACGGGGCTAACATCCGAGTCGAGGCGCAGCGAATTGAAGCCCTCGGGAACGCGATTCGGCTCAGGGGGCGGCATCTCGAACAACGCCGCGCGCTGGCTGGTGTCGGTCTCGACCTGACGTTCATCGCTCAGGCCCAGCGCGTCAGGCCGAAGGCTCGGCGCAGAAGGCACCGGCTGGGTTGATGCGAAGAAGTCACCCCCGTCAGGCCCAAACACCGATGGAACTTCTGGCTCGGTCGGCGTCGGCGCAGCGGGAAGGGTTTGTTCGCCGGACTCGAGCTCGATGTTGGCGAACGGGTCGTGTGCTGCCGAAAGCTCGGTAATCGAAGTCTGAGACTTGGCCTCGTACGCGGCAGGTACCTGCGGCGCTGGCTGCTCTGGCGGCTCTATTGGCTTGCCGAAATCAAAATGGGCCGGCGGTGGCGGCTCGGGGTTACCTAGCGCGGCCGCAAAGTCGAAGGGCGACGGTTCCTGCGGAACCGCTTCCCGCAGCGGTCTGCGCCCTGAAGGTGGCAGAGGAAGCACGCTCACGCGCGTCTGCTGCTCAAACACTTCTGGAGGCAAATTCTTCTGCGCGGCGAACGACGGCTGCAGTGGGGGGCCAGGTTTTCGCGAGGCTTCGACACCAAGCGCGTAAACTCCAGGGCGGGTTGTGTCGCCCATTCCCTCTTCTAACGCAGCCCCAAACTTAGCGAACGGATCCGCTGTACGCGCCGCCGGCACCGGCACATGAGCAACCGGGGGCACCGGGGGCACCTCGGGCGTCTGAGCAACCGCCGGCACCTGGAGCGTCGGGGCCTGACCGCTGGCCAGAATGGATCCATCCCGCGTCACCCGAAAGGTGTGCTGGCACTTGGTACAGCGGACCTTGACCCCTTTGTCCGAAACCTTGTCGTCGGGGATCTTGAACCGTGTTTGGCACTGCTCGCACTTGACGATCATGACCGGCGCAGCGCACGAGTATAGCGCTTGCCGCTAAAACACCCTGGTGCTATTCGCGTTTCGCGCAACGCGTCATTCGGCGCCCAACAACCAAACATGACCGACGAAGTGGCTCCCGAAGCCAAAGTCATCAAGCGGTACACCAACCGCAAGCTTTACGACACCGTCGAGAGCCGGTACGTGACGCTCGACGAGATCGCCGAGATGGTGAAGCAGGGCGTCGAGGTGAAAATCGTCGACAACCGCACCAAAGAAGACCTCAC
>JANOHG010001145.1:0-3645 GCA_031406375.1 Archangiaceae bacterium
TGAAGAAGCTGCTCAACGATGTTTACGCCGCGATTGAGGCGCGTGAGCCCGAAAGGCTTGAGACGCTGATCGCTTCCGACGTGGTCGGTTTCGGGTTGGGCGCGGGTGACTTTTTCACCCAGCGTCCGCAGGTCCTTGAGCACCTGCGCCAGGAACTGATGCCCGCGAGCCTGCGCGGCGATGCGATCAAAATCATCGACAGCAACCCTCGCGTCGGGCTCGCGCAGAATGGCGAGTCCGCGTGGCTGCACGACCTGCCGCGCTTTGAGCGCATTCGGCAAGGCAGCCCGAGCCAGTATTGGAGCCCGCGACTCACTGCTCACCTGGTTCGTTCGGAGAAGAGCTGGCAAATCGACACGCTTCACGTCTCGCTCGGTTTCCCCGACAACTTGCTGTACGCGGCCCGTTCGGAAAGGAAGTTGCTGGCGCCAGTGGATCCCGGAATCGAGAAGGGGCCAGATTCCGAAGAGCTGATCGGCCTCACCATTCGGTTGCTCGAGGACCTCGAGGTGAAGGTGGCTCGGATCAGCGATCGCGACGAAGTGGCGCTGCTTGGCACGGACCAGGCCGACGTCTTCGTGGGCGGCAAGGCGTTCAAGGATTTGGTGAGGCCCCAGCTGGCGCAGCTCAAGAAGGCCAACACCTACGTGTATAAGATAGAGGGAGGCCCACGCGCGAAGCTCGCTCCAGGCTCGAAGTCGGGGTGGGTCGCGGCGACGGTAACGTTGCGCGTTGGCGAAGGTAAGAAGGCCCGAACGTTGGTGCCATTTCGTGCGCTGTGGATCTACGCCGACGAAAAAGGCATCTGGAACCTGGTGTCAGATCATCAGTCGCTGGGCCTGAAGGCTGAACAACGACCCGCGAACCCGAATGGCAACGCCGATGGTGGCGCCCGGTGAGACCAGAGACCTGCCGGTACTCTGGAAGCCCATTCGGCGGTACCTCGCGCAGGTGCGTTCTTCGTTGGGGAAGGGAAGCAGAAAAAAGCGCGAGCAACGATCTCAGGTCAGCCGACGCTCACATGAAGTTACGGGTGTGAAGCGCCGACAGCGCCTGCGCCCGTGTCGGCGCAAAGCCCAAGCGTTCGAGCCGTTTTCGTCGATCGTCATCCATCTCGCGCAGCAGCCGTTGCACTGCGATGTGTCCCGCGGCAATCGAGCGCGGTTCCCACGAGCCTGCCTTTCGGTGAACGACAGGTCGCCGAGGTCGACGCTGCTCACTGCTCGGACAACCACGGGCCGATCGTCCCGAAGCGAGCGATCGATCGCGCGAGCTGGTCAAACCCGGTCGTGCGTCCAAGCCGCCAGGCTTTGAGCCCTTCGAGATCGAGCAGCCGTCGCACCGTTGGATCCTCGTAGGACATCGAGAGCAACAGCTTCGTGAAGAGGGTGAGGTCGAGGGTGTCGAGCGCGGTGAAGACGCAGTGATCGTACGGATCGGTCTGGGCGAGCACCCGCACGCTTCCCACCGGCAACGTTCGTTCTTTGACGAAAGAGAGGTGATTGCCGTCGATCACGCACGCCGCATCGACTTCGCCCCCTACGAGTGCGCGCGCGGACTCACGCTCGCCACCAATGTGATGCCCGTGCTTGCCGAGCAGCGCGTCATGCCGCACCACCTCGAAGTCGCGCCCGGGCTCGAGGCCCGATTCGGCCAGGAATTGCAGGGGAATCAGCGTCGCCTGGGGAGAGTCTGCCGCGCCGACGCCCACCCGCTTGCCTCTCAAGTCGGCGAGCGTTCGCATCGGCGCATCGGCCTTCACGAGCACCACCGTGGTCAGATCCTGATCGCTGTCGCGCATCGCGATCGCCCGCGCGGTGCGTTGATGCTTTCTGGCTGCCTGCTCGGTTTGTAGCCACGCCAATGGCGAGTTCCACGCGAGGTTCACGCGTCCAGCCAGGTGCGCTTCGACCAACGCCTCGTAGTTGGAAAAGAGGATGTAGTCGAAGGGCTGGCCGTGGTGCTCGAAGAAGGCCCTGAAGCCATCCCAGATGGTGACGACCTTGGGGTCATAGGCAACGGCACCAAGCAGAATGAGTTCGGCGGACATGGAGATTTGTTTTCCTAAAACAGGGCATCCTTGTCGGTGACGGCCGCGTCCTTGGCGACGATTTCAACTGCGATCTTCTCGACCTCATCGAGAACCTGCTGCAGGCCATCAGGCGTCATTTGCGTGCTCCTCGCGCGGCTCGCGCGAGAAGCAACGCCTCAGGCACGGCCGGAAGTCTTGCGACCGTGGCTTGACCCGACACCGTCGGGTCGATGAACGATTCAGCGCTGGGACATGGTGCTTTTGAACCGGCGTTCTTAAGTGCGACGACGACGCAGCATCAGCAACAGCGCAGCAAACCCACCCAAGCCCGCTTCGAGCCCCGAGCAGCCGCAGCCCTTTCGAGCGCCCGCCCCTGGGTCGACGCCACCGATCCACGGAACCTGCTTCACGCCCGAGCCACCGGCACCTCCAGCACCGCCACCAGCGCTGCCACCGCCTGATCCGCCGCCGCTTCCGCCGCCTGCCCCGCCGCCCGCGCCCCCATCAACGGCGCATGAATCGGCCGCGACGAAGCTGACCTTCACATCTTGAAGGGTCTCGGCCTGGGTCGAAGCGAGGGTGAAGAACACTTCACTTGTCGGACCACACGGCGCCGCCACCATCGCGGTTGCCGAGAGCAGGTTGCCAGCCACCGCAGCATCTGCCGAGAGATCCGCGTTGTTGGTGAGCATCGCGTTTGTCTTTACGAAGGTGATTGGCGCGCCGACTTTCACCAAAACTTTCAGCTTCGGCATCATTCCACCGCCACGTGAGGTGACAGTGAGGCTCTTCATACCCGCCGGGGTCTTCACCTTCATCATGTACGGACCCGGGACGAGGGTCGTCGCGGGTAGGCCCGCGGCCGCGCCCGCCGAGATCCCGTAATAAGGACGACCCGTGGATGCGCCTGTAACGTCGAGAATCTTCGAGCACCCGATCACGCCCTTCTGGGTGAACAGGGTGGTCATCTTCGCTTCGGCATCGGCGATACCGGGGAAGGCGCCCTTCACGTGCGCGGCGATGATCGCCGCGGTATCAGCGAAGTTCACCTGCGGCGTCATCGACACCAGCGAAGCGTAGAACGCTGCGTCGAACGTGCGACCATTGTCAGTGCCAAGGAAGAAGGTGTTCCGTGCCTGCCACAGCGCCGCCGAATAGTGCTGGCTGTCTTGGTGGACCTCGCCCCAGAGAACGTCGGGGCAGGTGAAGGTGTTGTTCATCGAGCGCAGGAAGCTGTCTTGTGGCACGCCCATCAGCACCTGCCCTCCGCCGATTCGGGGTCCGACGTAGGTGCCGATGTCCGACACTTTGCCGAATGCGCCGGCGATGAAATCGGCGAAACCTTCGTGCATCGCACCGGTTTCGTTGTTCGCCGATCGATTGTCGATCGCGAGCTGGTCGAAGCCGAGCGCCGCCGTGGCGTAGACCACCCCATGTCCGAACTCGTGCCAAAGCACCGGCGCGTCGTAAGAGAAGTCGGCGTAGTTGCCCTGGAAAATCATCAGCGTATCGACGTCCGTCGCCAACTGGGGCAACGGAAGCTGCTCGAAGTTTTCCCTCGGCATGAACGCCGCGTTGTCCTGGCGTGCGAGCTTGTCGATTTTGCAGGTGAT
>JANOHG010001161.1:0-2937 GCA_031406375.1 Archangiaceae bacterium
CACCTTGAGCCGTCGGCAGCCGGTGATGTTGAGGGGAATGTCGGTCGCTCCAGCGGCGAATGCGTCTTGCGCCGCCTGGAGGTCGGCATCCGTCGTCGGCGCATCGACGAGACAGGCGTCGTACGTGACAAAGGGAGTGGGCTCGACCGCGTTCGCGGGCGAATAGTCCGCTGTCTGAAACACGAAGCGAAAGGAGTAGGTGAGGGTGCCGCTGATCGGAGTCGGCTCTCCGTCGTCGAATTCGCCGAACTCGCTCCCCTGCGGCACGATCGGAAGAATGCCTTGGCCTTCGACGATGAACCGGCCGCTTTCGAGCTGGGCAATCGTAACGGGTTTGCCTCGAAGCCAGCCCGGGCTCACCTCAATTCCCGCATTCCCACAGTGCCCAGGCAGCGTCAGCCCGTCCCGGCTTCGGCGGGGGACAACGGATCCGCCTTAAGGCTCATAACCGTGCGGCTGGTTGAGCCCGGAGAGGGGCAAGGCTGTGGGGCGCCAGCACACTTGGTTGTGGCTTCGCGATCGAACGTGGTGATCGTCACTGGCATCAAGCCGATGAGGAGTTTGCTGATGAAAGTTGCGGCCGCCTTTTGCGGCGCAGCGAGCGACAGCTGCTTTCGCGAAGAGGTGGTGGTGTGGGTGCAGGCGCCGCTGGAGCTGGTCGTGGCGAGGTTCCATTCACCAGTCGCTTCGATCAGGTCGAACTTCATGCTTGTCGATGAACTGCTGCCTCCGCGGCCACCTCCCATTCCCCCGCGGTTAGAAGCGCCGCAGTTGAAGCAGGAGGTCAACGCAGCCGTCGTCGAGATGAGCAGCAACAGCAGGCGTGCAGACATTTCCCCACCCTAATCGACTGGCCTCGGCCGCGCATCGGTCGCGAGGGCCACCGCGCAGCTTGCCCTCGACGCCGAGCCGCTTCGCCTCTCGCCGCTGCCAACGCCAGATGCCCTTCACCAGCCGCACCTCCAGGCGCTTGAGCGGGGAGACTCAAAACCTGTGGACTCCCTGTGGATTCATGCAGTCCTCCTTGGTCCGCTGTTCGGGGGCACCTGAGCCCGCGCCCGGGTGGTGATCATCGCTCCTGCGGGCAGCCAGGGCCCTCGGTCTTCTCGTCGAGAGACCCAAATCGAGGCGCGGCGGTTTTGGGTCACTCGCCCCCTCACGCTTCGGCTTCTTCTTTTCGGCCTCGGCCCGGCTCTTGGCTTCCTCGTCGCGGATGCTGCCGCCCGTCATCTCCAGGATCTGAGCGTGGTGCACGACCCTGTCGATCGCGGCTGCCGTCGTCATCGGGGCTTTGCGGGTGGAGTGAAGGGAGCGGATGGAGCGACGGCCACCGCAGGGGCAGCGCAAGACGTCTGTCGGCGGTGTCCCCGGTCTGATTTGTCGGTGGTGTACCCGGTTCGTACCGGGTTGAGCATCTGGGTTGAGTGGGGTCGCACCTGTATCGGTGGGCCCGCGCTCGGGTTAAATCGCGTTGAGCCTCTCGCGTCAGCTGCGCTGCTGATTGCGCGCGACCGCCTCGACGTCGGGAAGTGAGGTGGCTCAGCATCGTGTCGCTGCTCAGATAACGCGCGGCGCCAGCCTCAGTTTGACTGCCGTGCTGTCAGGCAGACGCTCTAATGAAAGATGCATTTGTTCGACACCCATTCGACCTTCGGCAGAATGGGTGTTGCACCTGAAGATCGACGGTTCTGGGAAGTGCTGCACAAGGGGGGCGATGGTTTGATCGACAAGGCTCTGGTTGCCGAACTGGCCAAGACTTTTCAGCTGCTCGAGAAACGAAAGAGCGACCGGCAAACGCTTGCTGATCCGACTCAAAAGGCACGCGTCGATGCCGCGATCGTCGAACTCACCCAACAGATCCACAAACTCAACCCGTCGTTTGATCCCAACCTCAGTCACGAAAGCGCCGTGTCTTCGGCCATCGGTCTGATCTCCCGCTGCACCAACGAAAATCACGAGGTCGAGTCTGCCTCGCGCAAACGCGCGCGCGACATGGCGGCGGATCTCGGCGCGCAGGTCTCGGTTCTTCAGCGAGATCCCGCGGCGAGCACACCGGCGAACGTCTCGAAGCTCACCAGGCTCCGCAGTCAGATTGCCCTGGTGAAACGACACGCGTCCGTTCTTGCCCACAGCTCAAGCCCGGAATCAGCGCCCTTGAGCACCCGCGAGCTTGAAGAACTCAAGAAACTCGAAGAGAAGTACCCGTTGCCGACGCAGGCCCAGTTGCGCGCAGACCGAACCGCCGCTGAGTCGCGCCAAGTCCGTGAACTCGACCTCGCGATTCGTGACATGGAAATCCGGGTCGCGCTGACCGCCAGCAGTAATCCACTGCGGGCACGGCTGATCGACGTGCTGAGAAAACTACAAGACAACCACTCAGCGCTCAGCAAGAAATCGGCCGGGTAACAAACGCATCCAAAACCGGTCTGCCAATCACTTCAGCTTTGACTCGCAATCGCATTGGGCGGATACCGCGGCTCGATCTGTGAATCGACCGGTTTTTTTCCGCACTTTAATTCACGAACGGAGTCTTCATGCGACTGGCCTCACCAAGCATGCTGCGCGCAGCTGTTCTGTCCCTCGCAATCGCAATGGGTACCGGCTGCACGACGCCCAAAGCAGATGATTCTAGCCAAAGCGTCACTGCCCGCGCTCGGCTTCCAGTCGGAACCACGCATTACTTCCCTGCGCGGGGCTACAAGCTGGACAAAGCGCCCACCGCAAACCAGAACGCTGTTTTCGACGATGAGGCAACGGGCCGCAGCGCCTTCGTCGCTCACCTCGAGGGCGAGTACCACTTCTCAGGCCCGCGACAGGTGACCCTTCAGGCCGTCGCAGCGCGCACGCTCAGCTTTCACAACCATAACTACTATCCAACGCGCGCCATCGCTTCTGTAGGCGATGCGCTCTGGGTCGCTGCTGTCTACGCACCCGAGC
>JANOHG010001184.1:0-2118 GCA_031406375.1 Archangiaceae bacterium
GGTTGCCGGTGCGCTTCAAATAGTCTCCAACGATGCCGTTGAGCACGCTCAACGCGGCTTCCACCTTGTTGGCCATTATTCGTCCCCCCGCAGCAGCACGATTGCCACCTGGCCGTCTTCTTTGCGCACGTTCACCGTCCATGGGTTGCAGCACACCGGGCAGTCTTCAATGTACTGCGCGCCGTTTGGCAGCTCGAATTCGACGTCTACCGCCACCGGCTCACCGCAGTACGGACACAAGGCATGCTGGGTGAAATCGATCGCGTCGATTGCCTCTTCGGTCGGGTTGGGATCCCACTGAGCTGGAACGGGCGCATTTGCCCCGTCGGTCGACAGGCGTTCCCAGCTCTCGACCAGCGCTTCGCGCAACGCCTCGGTGTCGAAGGGCGCCTTCGAAATCAGTGGACCCGAAAGCCGCTCGAGGGCACGCGCCATCACGCTCAGCGCGCCGGCGCGGTTCTCTTTTCCACGGTGGTGAAACGCGGTGGCCCACAACACCAGCACCTGTAACAGCTGCTTTTCGACGCCCGTCGTCGCACGCCAGCCGCCTTCCCAGGCCTCGTGCGCGTCGAAGAATCGGCCCGCTGCGAAGTGCGCGTGGCCCTGTGCGAGGCTCAACCGGAAGTCGGGGGAAGACATGAAGCCACAGGCTAACGCTTCGCGCAGCCAGCCGCTGGTGGATCGCGGTTCGCGTCAGCGACCGAAGTTGGGGTACGTCATGGTCCGCCGTGAGCACTCAAGAGCCGACCGTCGATCCGCACTTGCGCGCCGCCGCGCGCAGATCACTGGCGTTGAACGACGAAGCCTTGCTGAAGGAATGCACCGAAGAGTTTTTCATCGCGGGCGGCCCAGGCGGACAGCACCGGAACAAAACGGAGAGCGGTGTACGACTCACCCACCCCCTGACTGCGACCGTCATCACCGCTACCGAACGTCGCAGCCAACTGCAGAACCGTGGAGTGGCGATCGAGCGCCTGCGCTTGAAACTTCAGCAACTGGCTGTCGAGCCGAAACCGCGCCGCCCCACCAAGCCCAGCTGGGGCTCGGTGCAGCGGAGGATCTCGGCGAAGAAGCACACCAGTCAGCGCAAGACCGATCGCAAAGGCGACTGGTAGGCCTCGATGTAGTTCTGCACCTGCATCTTCTTGGCGGTGTTCGTGCTGCTCATATAGCGAACAGTGCCGAAGATTTTTCGTTCGGGCCCCCACGGGCGGTCGTATCGGCCCAGTACCCAGAAGTAACCGGAATACGAGCTCGGATCTCTTCCGTCGACCGAGTAGCGGTTCATCAGGTGCTCCATCGCACCCAGCGCGACGCTGGGTGTCTGCGACCACTCGAGAATCTTTTTTCCCCACAGCATGCGCAGGTAGCCGTGCATCCAGCCTTCGCGCTTGAGCTGGTTCATCGCCGCGTTCCAGAGGGGATCCAGCGTCTGGGCTTGATCGAGCTGTTCGACGGAGTAGACGACCGGCCGGGGATCCTTCTCGTGCTTCGCGAGCGTCGCGATCGCCCACCTCGGCAGCGTTTGAAAGTCATCCGGCGCGTCGCGGCAGTGGCTCGCGAAGTTGTAGCCGAGCTCGCGCCAGGTGACGGCCTCGTCGAGGAAAGCTTCGGCTTGCGGTGACATTCCCCACCAACCCTCTTTCTTTCCTCCTTTGCTCTTCTTCAGCTTCTCGTGGGTCCAGCTTTCACGCTTCGCAAGCGCCGCGAGGATCTGATGGGTGCCGATGTGCCCGAAGTGGAGGTACGGCGAAAGCTTGCTCGTGCCGTCGACTTCCGGCGCGTTTCGTGCGTCGGGCCAACCGTCAATCGCCTTCTCGAGAAAGTGCGTGAGCCGCGCATGAGCAGCGTCGCTTCCGCCCGAGAACGATGCGGGGCCCACCGAATGATCGATCGGCAGCAGCGCGAGGTCTGGTTGCGACGGCCAGCGCTTCTCGAGGCCTTCCGGCAACGGTGCGCGCTTGGCGGTCAACCGGTCGAAGGGTTGGTTCAGCGGAAGATCTTCCAGGTGCGACGCAAGGGTCTTCTGAAGTTGAGCGCGAAACGCCAGCGCAGTCGGGAATACCCGTTCGGTGGCCCACATCGGGTACAGCCCATTCGAGTCGACAGCTTCGAGGC
>JANOHG010001210.1:0-5344 GCA_031406375.1 Archangiaceae bacterium
CGGGCCCCGGTCGCGGCCTTCGTCGCCATGTCCTGTGCGGTGCTACCCCGGACCCAACCGCCCCAGGTGAAGCCCACGACCATCGTGACAACGACGCTTGCCATGCAAGACCAAAAAATCTGGGCCTTCGACGCGCGGTAATCATCCCAGCGTCTAGCAAACAAAATATCGAACAGTATTACTGTTCCCCAACTGTGAGTTACTAGATGTAAGCGATCCTCTCCTAGCTTGTAATCCTTTAAACCTTTAAAGATCTGTTCTTTGAGTTGATCCGCTGCCATAGATCCAATCAGACGACTGATGTAAAGACCTGCATCGGCCACGCGCGAATGTCTGGATGTCCGATGCCAACGCACCCGATGACGTGAGCAACGCTCCGAGCGTCAACGAAAGCCAGAGTCGTCGGGACGTGCAAGCTGAAAGCCTCATGAGATCACCTTTTTTCGACAGGTCGCGCTCACCGCACCCATACGCACACAATCTGCTGAATCCTGCTTCTGAAGAGGGAAAGAGGCACATGGGTGCTGGGCGACATGCAAACCAAGAGCCCATGGCCAACTCGTTGATTTTCCCGCGTCAATCTAAACACAAAAACGTCTGGTTTGCCGGCTGAGAGGAGAACCTGTGTTCAAGCATGGTCTGCATGGCCCAGACATGGTCCACAGAACACAAATGAGATCATGTTTCGCAATCACTCGCGTCTGAGGCGATCGACTCAGGTCGGTAGGTGCAACTCGAAGCTCGCGCCGCGTTCGGGAGTGCCCAGTTGAATGGTTCCTCCAAGGGTCCGGACAATTCCGTAGGTCACCGCCAGACCCAGCCCGGTGCCTTGACCTGGCGCCTTGGTGGTGAAGAACGGCTCGAAGACGCGCTCGCGCAGCTCGAAAGGGATTCCGGGGCCAGTGTCAGAAACTCTCAGCACCGTCTCGTGTTCGCCCTGGCTCGCGCCCACGCTGACGGTGCCGTCACCTTCCATCGCCTGGATCGAATTGAGGAAGAGGTTGAGCAGCACCTGCCCAATCTGGTGGCGAACGGTTCGCAAATGGAATGTCGCGGGGAAGGTCATCTCGAGCATCGGCTTCATCTTCGACGCCGATGCATGCATCAATGACATCTTCCACGCGCGCTCGACCTCGTCGACAAGGCAGGTGTCTTCAACGCCGCTGGTGGGTTCTAGTGCGCACTCGCGGAGGTCGCGCACAATTCGTGCAATTCGCTGCAGGCCGTCATTCACCTCGACCCCAATCTGTTGCATCTCGATCAACAGAGCATTTGGGTCGCCGGCTTTTTTCTGCAGTTGTTCGACCGACTCCAACATGGCGGCAATCCCAGACCGCATGAACCCGAGCGGGTTGTTGATTTCGTGCGCGAGCCCTGCGGCAAGTGTCCCCATGGTGGCGAGTTTGTCGCGCTGCATCGCAGTGGCATGCAGCTGCTTGAGGTCGGCGTTCGCGCGCTCGAGCTGCTGGGTGCGCGTCTGGAGCCCCTGGGTGGCTCGCCTCAGTTTCAGCAACGACCGAACCCGCGCCATCAGCTCACGTTCGCGTACGGGCTTGAAAAGGTAATCGGCGACGCCTGCCTCGAGACCCACCTCGCGCTCTTCCTGTGCGGTGTGAATGGTGAGCATGATTACCGGGATGTCTGCGGTTGCTGAGCTGCGCCCCAGTTGTGTGCACAGCTCGAGCCCTGTCATGCCCCCCATCTGAAGGTCGGTGATTACCAGATCGGGCTGGAACGCGTGGCAGGCGGCCAGCGCGGCTTCCCCGCTCGCAACCAACATGCATTCGTAGGTGGGAGTGAGGATACCGTGGAGCAACAGTCGGATCGTCGCCGAATCGTCGCAAATCAATATTCGGCCGGCGTGCACTGTGTGTGCTTCCGAAGTCATCGTTCACCCATTGTCTCAGTCCAGCAGGTCCATCGCACTCGCCATGCCGTACGCATCTGGGTCAGATCAGCTCTGACGCACAGGGTAGAAACTGACGCCGAACTAACGAATGACCTGTGCGTCCCTAAGTGTACACCTTGCAGCTTTCGTCATTCGCGAACTCTGAAGATGCTCTTCAGCCGCGCGAGAATGTCCTGTGCTTTGACGGTGGGCACCAGGCTCGCCGCCATCAGCTTGTCATGCAGTTCGACCTTTCGACTGGCGAGTACTTCGGCGAGCTTCTGTGCGAGGCCCTGGTGCTCGATGAAATGACGACCAAACGCTTCGCGGTCCAGCTCGAGCAAAACCGAGTCTTCCCGCGCTGTCACGGTAGCGCTGCGCGGATCTCCAGTGAGCAATGACATCTCACCAAAATATTGGCCGCGACCCAGGCGTGCGACTTCGGTCTGGTCTTTACCGGCCAGCACGGCCAGCGATCCGCGGGTGACGACGAAGAACGTGTGACCGGGCTCGCCTTCATTGATGACATGCTCACCCCTGCCGAAGTGACGCTCACGGGCGTGGCTTGCGATTTCCATCCGTTCGGCCTCGGTGAAGGGGGCGAACAGATCGAGTTCCTGCAGCAGCGCCTGATGCACGTGGTCGCGCTGAGGCTCGTTGCGGATGGTGACGATGCGCTGAGGGAAGGGAATCTCGATTCCGGCCCGACCAAAGCGGTACCAGAGCCGGGTGTAGATTTCGCCTTGAGAGCTCAGCAAGTCCGAATAGCTCTGGAGGTAGAAGCGAATCAGGTACTGCACCGAAGACTCGGCGAAGTCCTGGGTGTGGACTTGCGGAGCAGGCTCCTGCAGCACCAGAGGAATCGCCTTGAGCGCTTCGAGCACCTCGTGCTTCACCTGGTTGGGCGGAGCAGAGTAGGTGACGCCGAACGCGAGATCGATCGCCACCGGCAGCCCGCCCCGGGTGTAATTCTTGACCGCTTCCTTGGCGATCATGCTGTTGGGCAGGGTGATGTGTTCGCCCCGAAAGGTCTCGATTCGGGTCGCGCGCCACGCCATCTGAATGACCCTGCCAGTATGGGTTCCGACGGTGATGTGATCGCCGACGTCGAACGGTTTCTCGAGTTGAACCGAGAGGCCTGCGAAGAGATTTCCCAGCGTGTCCTGCAGTGCGAGGCCAAGCACCAACGACAGCACCGCCGAAGTCCCGAGCAAGGTGGTGACATCGACCGCGAGCTGCGTCTTCAGGATCACGATTGTCACCGCGATGTAGAGGACGAAATCGGTGAGATCGCGGACGATCTTGCTCGTCGGCGCGCGCTTCATCCGGCGGAAAGCCCATAGGCCTGCTGACACTAAGGAACGTACCGAACCGAATGAGAACGCGAGCATCCAGCTGACGCGCATCGCAGTGGCGACGCCCTTCGGCAGGTAGCCTTCGATTCCCGCGCCCAACACCCGCAGCGCCACGAAGGCGGTCAACAGATGAACGCTGCCACGCAGATCGTTCTTCAGCTGCTGATCGCTGGTGGCGGCGCGCGCGATCAGCACCAGGACCCACGCGATGACTCCGAGGCCGAGCAGAAAGTAGCTGTGGACGAAAGTCATGGGTGTGCCCTGGTTATACGCCCGTCACGACCGTGGCTTGTGCAATCGCGTGCTACGGCCAAAGGGCGATCGCTTGATCGATCTCTTCCAGTGATGGCACCAGCGCGATTCGCACGAAGCCTTCGCCTGCCGCGCCAAAGAAGTCACCAGGCGAGACGACGATGCCTTCTTCGAGCAGCCGCGCTGCGTAGGTTCCGCTGGTGAATCCTTTAGGAACCGCGAGCCACAGGTAGAAGGTGCCCAAGCTCCAGGTGGCGACGAGGTTTCTCTGCTTGAAGTGCGCGAGCAGCTTCTGCCGCTTTTGGGCGAACTGCACGCGTCGGCCCAAGGCGTGGGCGTCGTCGTTCCAGGCGGCGGCCGCCGCGGCTTGAATGAAATCGGGAGACGCGGTTCCGATTGACGGCCGAAAGCGCTTCAGCGCGGCGATCAACTGGGGGTCGCCCGCCATGAACCCGCTGCGGTACCCGGTCATGCCGCTGCGCTTGCTGCAGGTGTGAAAGGCGATCACCTTGTCGTGGGTGACCTCGAGCACGCTGGGTGCCGGGGTGCCGAAGTGAAGGTCGACGTAACATTCGTCGGAAGCGACCACGAACCCGTAGCGCTGCGAAGCAGCGATGACCCGCTTGAAGTAGTCGAGGTTCGCGACTGCTCCCGTCGGGTTATGTGGGTAGGAAACCCAAAAGATCGCACATTGCGCGAGCACATCATCGCCGACGTCGGCGGGCTCGAGCAGAAAGCCGCGCTCGGCGCACAGCGCGACAAGGTGACTGATGCCGCCCGCGAATTGGGTTCCATGCGCGTAGACGGGGTAGCCAGGGTCGGGCATCACCACAAGGCGTCGCGGCGATTTCGGATCCAACAGCGCCAAGGGAAGACTGAAGATCGCTTCCTTCGAGCCCGCGGTCGGCAGCACCTGGGTGGTTGGATCAACCTCAACTCCAAACCGCCGCTTCAGGTACCCGGCGGCCGCGTCGCGCAACGCCTTTTGCCCGGCGACGGTGGGGTATTGGCTGCGGGCCGTCACCGCTTCCACCAGCGCTTGCCTGATGAACGGCGGAGTCTCTTCGATGGGGTCACCGATTCCGAAGTCAAACACAGGCCGCCCAGCGTCCCGCAGCTGCTGCTTGACGCGGTCGAGCCCTGCGATTGGGTAGCCACCCAGCTGCGCCAACACTGGGTTCAACGGAATCGTCTGAGAGTCGTCATGCGTCGACAGAGAATGCCTCGAAGGGTGAGGAGGATCAAAGGGCAAAACCTGTATCGCATGCCGGGCCTGATTCTTCGTGGCATGAGTCGGCCAAATCGAGGACACGCACCCTTCGGAATCGGCCCGATTGATTGCAGTCGACCGGGGACAGGTTCCGCGACCGGTCCGATTGAGCGCAGCATGACCTTCAGCGGTGCGAGGTGCTCGAAGGAACTCAGGCCTTCATCGGCGCGACTTCAGCGTTTGGGTCAGCCCAATCAACGCGTCGCGCGCCGCTTGGATGTCAGCGACCCGTTGGCTCTCAAGCACCGCGCGAAAGTGCGCGAGCATTTCTCCGAGGGAGGCCCGGGGGTCGCCGACCAGTTCGACGTAGAGCGCCTCAGCGCGCGCGACCGCCGTCGCATTGGGCAGCGCCTCGCGCGGATGAAGCTTGAGGTTGGCCATTCGGTAGGCGCGCGCAAGGGCATAACGCTCAGCCGCGTCGACGCTCCGAAGTCTACGGGATGTCAGGGAAGTAGGTTGAGGTCCACTTGGCATTCGAACACTGTGCACTGGGCGCATCAATGAGCCCAACACCGTTTCGGCTGGATGCTTCGGGGTAGTAAATGCTGATAATTACAGGGACATACCCGACTTCGAACC
>JANOHG010001234.1:0-1082 GCA_031406375.1 Archangiaceae bacterium
CATGCCTGGTGCGTCGGCGCCGTTCGAGATCTCACACACCGAAATGCCGCTCTACATTCAGGATTTGGTGACCATCTCAGCCTCGGTGATGCCCAATGGTGCACCCGGTTCTGCGGGGCGTGCGGTGCTGTCTTTGTCGGGTGGGAAAAAGCCCTGCCTCACCACCGAGCCGGCGATTGACATCGCCATCGGTCAAGCGCGGCTCGACTTTGCTGCGCCAGCGACGGAACTGTCGGCGAAGGAACTCACGATCAAGAACGGACCTGCCTCGATGTGCGGAGATCTGATCGTCAAGAGCGTGGAAATCGTCGATGAACCCAACCCGTTCTTCTCGCTGCTTGATCCGATGGTCACAACCGGTACCAAGGTACCGCCCGGCGGCTCGGTCAGAGTGACCGTTCAATACAAGAAGCCCGTCTCGGGCGGCACCCAGGTGGGCTCGCTGCGCATCAGCACCAATGATGCCGACTTCGCCACGCCTCCTGGCTACATCGTTCAGCTCTTCAGCCAATCGCCGCTCGACCAGGTTCCTGTTTCGGTGATCAAGGCGTGCGTGCCTTCAGACGTTGCGTGCACTGCGCCGAAGACGTCGGTCAACCTTGGGATGCTGCCGATGGGGCCGAACGGAACCCGGCTCATCACCGTCACTGGAAAGGACAGCTACGATCCGCTGCCCGACGGCGGGGTGACAAAGCAGCTCTCGCTTTACCGGTTCCGTCTCGTCAGCGCGCCCACCAACGCGACTGAACACAAGCTCGCGAATGACGGAGCGAAAGACGGCGGTTCATCGACTGTCCTCACGCTCGATGGTGCCGCCGCAGGCGCTTACAAGGTCACGCTGGATGTCTGGGACGACAAGAACCAGCAATCTGGCTTCCCTTCGCTGCTCCAGCTCAACGTCAGCCAATAGTCGTTGGGGTCGCCTATCTTCCGGCTGGCACACGGTCGATTCGAGTTCAGCGCGATTTTCAGTGCGTTGAACGCAGCGGATCTTCGCGAAGCCCCGTCATCGCAAGCTTGTCGAGCCGCGCGTGACGGTAGACCTCGAGCATCCGTTCCTGGCCGAGCCGCCAGACGCTGAG
>JANOHG010001255.1:0-1231 GCA_031406375.1 Archangiaceae bacterium
GCTGATTGTCGTCGGGGCGCTGATGGACTCGGTGAGTGCGACGTTGGTTTTTGCGCCGCTTTTGGCGCCGATCGCGATCGACGTTTACGGCATCGACGCGGTGCACTTCGGAGTCGTCTTCGTGGTGAACATGGAAATCGGCTACCTGATGCCTCCGGTCGCGACGAACTTGTTCGTCGGCGCGGCGATTTTTCGCGAGCCCTTTGGCCGGGTGGCGCGCGCGGTGCTGCCCACTTTGGGCATCGTTTGCGCTGCGCTGGTGTTGCTGATGTACGTGCCGACCATCTCGATGGCCGCCGTGAACCTCAAGCGCGGTGAGCCGGTGTATTCGGCGTTTCCGTGGGACGGAAAGCCGGTGGTAGCCGCTGCGGTGCAAGACGCGGGCGGGGCGTCGACCCACGCAAAAAAGCCGTTGTCGATGGAGCAGATGATGCGGGCCGCCGATGAAACCCTACAGGCCGCCGACGGAGGAACCGACTGAAGCGTCACTTCAGCCCGAACAAATCGAGTTGAGGCGCTTGGGCCGGTTCTGGAAGTTTGAAGGAAGCCTCACCAGAAACGACGGCGGTCGCATCGAAAAGACTTCCGTCGAACTGCGCAGTCACTGGGCCGTGATCGCTGGTCCCGAACTCGCGGTACACGGTGCAAGTGCGCGCCTTAGGTGCGAGCGACTGGCTCGCGAGGACGTAGTCGAGGCGCCATCCGATGTTGCGTTCGCGATGATTCCGCCAAGGCGCCCACCAGGTAAAGAGCCGATCATCGTCCAGGGCGAGGCTTCGACCCAGATCCACCAATCCACGTCCGAGAATCTTCTCGAGCAACGCCCGTTCGCCCGGTGTCTGGCCTATTTGATTTGGCTGCACCAACTCGGGGTGAACATCGTTCACGGTACGGGCGACGTTCAGGTCTCCGCAGAGGATCAGCTTCTTGCCCGAAGCATGCGCACCAGCAACGAACTGATCGAGCGCTTCGAGAAATCTGATCTTGGCGGTGAAGTCTTTGCCTCCGTTGGGAACGTAAATCGACGCCACGATCAGATCTGCGAGCTCGACGGCGACAATTCGATTCTCGCGATCGAAATCCGGATGAAAGAACTGGGGCCGCACCGGCGACATCGTCTTGGCGACGTGCAGCGCCACGCCTGAGTAACCCTTGTTGCAGTTCCAAAACGCCCAATACCCTTCAATCGAAGAAAGGCTTACCTGTACTTGGTGAGGGGTCGCCTTGATTT
>JANOHG010001259.1:0-2998 GCA_031406375.1 Archangiaceae bacterium
CTCACCGATGATCAGCTCGAGCGCTACTTCGGGCTTCACGGCACCTCGAAGAGCAACCAGCTGCAGCAAGGCGCGGGCAGCGGGTTCATCGTCGATCCGCGCGGCCTGGTCGTCACCAACAACCACGTCGTCGATGGCGCAGTGACGATTCGCGTGCGCCTCGAAGACGGTCGTTCGTTCGACGCCGATGTCCTCGGCCGCGACCCGCTCACCGACGTGGCGTTGATTCGGCTGCGCGGAAGCCCGGTGGGCCTTCCGGCGGTGAAGCTCGGCGACTCTTCGGCGATGAGGGTGGGCGACTTTGCAGTGGCGATCGGGAATCCGTTCGGGTTGGCGTCCTCGGTTTCGCTGGGAATCGTCTCGGCGCTCAACCGCAACATCCACGCGGGCCCGTACGACCAGTTCCTGCAGACGGACGCGGCGATCAACCCCGGGAACTCGGGCGGCCCGCTGTTCAACCTCAAAGGCGAGGTGATCGGAATCAACACCGCGGTGGTCGGCAACGCGACCGGGCTCGGCTTCGCGGTGCCGTCGAACGTGGCGAAGGCGCTGCTGCCACAGCTCGAGACGTCAGGCTCGGTCACCCGCGGCTGGCTGGGCGTCGGAATTCAGGACCTGGATCCGGTGCTCGCGAAGGCGCTGAGTGTCCCCGAGCAGGAAGGCGCGGTGATCCTCGCCGTGAGCAACCGCTCGCCGGCGACGAAGGGCGGCGTCATCGAGGACGATGTCATCGTGGCAATCGACGGCACGAAGGTGCTCACCGGTGGAGGTCTGTCTCGAACCGTCGCGCTCCAGCCGCCGAACACCGAGGTCACCCTTGCCGTCTATCGCGCGGGCAAGCCGCTGGAGCTGAAGGTCACGCTGGGCACCCGCCCGGATCTCGAGGAAGTCGGTGCGCGCGCGGTTGCCCCTGCAGCTTTGGCCTCGACTCGACAGCTGCGGGTCGGCCTGGGCTTTCAAGACATCGACGCCCGCCTCGCGCAGGCCGTCGAGCTTCCCACCCGTGGCGCGTTGGTCGTCGAAGTGGTCCCCGCCTCGGCGGCCGAGCGCGCGGGCCTGCGCCGCGGGATGGTGATCGTCGAGGCCGGCAGAAAACAGATTCGTTCCCGCGAGGATCTGGTCAAGATTCTCGCGGAAGCCAGCAGCGGCTCGGTGTTGTTGCTGCGGGTGATGCTGCCCGGCCGCGGCAAGGCGTTGCACGGGCTCGAGCTGCCTTGATCAGGTCCGCTGTTGGGCTTTTATCAATGGGTCAACTCCAGTTCATTTACGGGTGAGGCGCAGCCCGGCACTGCGTCAACCGTGGTTCTGCTCGCGACCAATTCGTACTCGGCTGGGCCGTTGGTTTCGAACGTCTGGTAGGGATTGGCGCGAACGGGGCTCCGTTGGTGTCGGGCAATGCGGCCCACTGGCCGGTGGTGGTCTTTGGTTTCATCGTCGGTGATGAAGGTGAAAGGGTTTGGCGCAGCACGGCGATCAGACTCAATCGATCTGAGGTT
Organism: Archangiaceae bacterium; assembly: GCA_031406375.1. Lineage (GTDB taxonomy): Bacteria > Myxococcota > Myxococcia > Myxococcales > Myxococcaceae > JAGSPQ01. Next base: position 1,497 of record JANOHG010001259.1, read on the forward strand.
CGAGCCGAGAGATCGTCTCGATCTTCAAGTTCACCACCCGCCCTTCCCTCTCGAGCCGGCCTTCACCCAGCACCAGCGCAGTGCCGGTGAGCTCGCGCCGGAACTTGTCGAACAGCTGGGGGGTGATGACGAAGTTCGAGATCCCCGTCTCGTCCTCGACCGAAAGAAACGTGAACCCCTTCGCGGTCGGAGGCCGCTGCCGAACAATCACCAGGCCTCCGACCTTCGCCCACTGGCCGTTCTTCGCCTGCAGTTGCTGCGCGGCGGTGAGAGCCCCGAGCTTGTTCAGCTGCGGTCGCAGCAAAGCAATCGGGTGGAACTCGAGCGACAAGCCGATCGTCTCGTAGTCGGTGGACACCCTTTCGCGGGGGCTCATCCGCGGCAGCTCGACTTCCTGTGAATTCATCGGCAGCCCGAAGAACAGGTCGTCTTCCTCCAGCGGCCCGAGCGCGTGAATTTCCCACAGCGCGTCTCGCCGGCTGGAACACAACGTGCCCAGCGCACCGGCCAACGCGAGCCGGGTGAGCTCGAAGCGGGGAATGCGCGCGCGCCGGGCCAGCTGCCCGACGGAAGTGAAGAGGCCGCCGCGATCGCGCGCTTGCACCAACCGCTGCGCAGAATCTTCTCGCAGGCCGCGCACCAGCTCCATTCCCAACCGCAACGCCGGGCCTCCTTTCCCCCATTCGCACGACGGCGCATTCTTCGGTGCGCAGTGCGCCAAAGGCCCCTCGAGCGTGCAGTTCCAGTGGCTGTGGTTGACGTCGATGCCGCGCACTTCGACGCCGTGACGGCGGGCGTCGTCGACCAACGTATGCACCGCGTAGAAGCCCATCGGCTGCGCGTCGAGCAGCGCGGCGCAGAAGGCCGCCGGGTGGTAGCGCTTCTGCCAGGACGAGACGTACGCGATCAGCGCGAACGACGCTGAGTGGCTCTCGGGAAACCCATAGTGGGCAAACCCGTCGAACTGTTTGAAGCACTTGGTCGCGAAGATCCGATCGTACCCCCGTTCGACGCAGCCTTCGATGAAGCGGTCGCGGTACTGAGGCAGCAGCAGCTCGGCGCGCTTGTTCGACAGCGCCCGCCGCAGCCCGTCGGCCTCTCCAGGTGAAAAGCCCGCCATCACCATTGCCAGCTTCATCGCCTGCTCTTGAAACAGCGGCACCCCCAGCGTGCGCTCTAAAATTTCCCGCACGCCTTCCGAAGGGTAGGTCACTTCTTCGATGCCATCGCGGCGGCGCAAGAACGGATGCACCATGTCGCCGACGATTGGCCCTGGGCGGATGATCGCGATCTCGATCACCAAATCGTAGAAACAGACCGGCTTGAGCCGCGGCAGCATGTTCATCTGCGCCCGGCTCTCGACTTGAAAGACGCCGATCGCATCGGCCTCGCAGAGCATGTCGTAAACGCACTTATCCTCGGCGGGAACAGTGGCCATCGTCAGCGCTGCGCCACCGTGGCTGCGCACGAACTCGAAGCACCGCGCGACGACGTTCAGCATC
>JANOHG010001267.1:0-7007 GCA_031406375.1 Archangiaceae bacterium
GCATGTTCCACGTGGAGCAACGCCACCTCACCCTCAACCAGCGTGAGGCCCGGCTGAGCAGCAATCGTGGCTTGCATCGCGCGGGCATAGGCATTGCGATCGCACAACACCCGCGACGCTCGTACCGCTGGCCCTTTGGAGGCGTTCAGGGTGACGAAGTGCGTTCCGGCCTGATCCGCCGTCTGCGCCATCTGCCCTCCAAGCGCATCGAGTTCGCGAACCAAATGCCCTTTCGCGGTTCCTCCAATCGCCGGATTGCAACTCATCACCGCAGCGCGATCTGCGCGCAACGTCACCCCCACGGTGTTGAGTCCCATCCGAGCACACGCCAACGCTGCCTCACACCCAGCATGACCCAGCCCAATGACGATGACATCGAATGACGACACCCAGCTCGTTTACCGCAGGCGCGCTGCGATTGAACACCGCTGCCGTCGCAGGCTCAGCAATCCAAGCAAGACAACCCTACTGAATACTGAACAGATGGGCAGCCGCCCCTTCAATGGCGCTGCTACTTTCCGATGCAGAATCGTCGGAAGACCGCGTCGAGCAGCTCGCCCCGCGCATCCTCACCGGTGATCTCAGCCAGCAAGCGAAGAGCAATTCCCGTTTCGCCCGCTACGATTTCAACCGTACTCATCTGATGCGCTGTGACCGCGCGATTGAGCGCATCGACCGCGCGATCAAGCGCATCCAGATGTCGAGCCGACGAAAGCCCCACTGCCTCGGCGCGGTGATAGCCCAGGGCGCACAAAATCCGCGCCTGAAGTGCGGCGACTCCCGCGCCCGATTTGCCACTGATGCCCATCGACCCTTCGGGCGCTTGCCGCAAATCCGCCTTTCCATAGACCTCGATTCGCGTCTCGTCTGGCACAGCGCGCCTCCACTCCGACACTTCCGAAGGCGTTGAGTCGGGCGAGAGCAAGAGCACCGCGAGATCTGCTGCGCCTAATGCCCGGTGCGTGCGCTCGATTCCCAGCGCTTCCAGACGTTCGGGTGCCGCGCGCAAACCCGCGGTATCGACCAGCGTCACCGACAGTCCGCTCCACTCAAGGCGCGCCTCGAGCGCATCGCGCGTTGTTCCTGGCGTTTCATCGACCAGTGCTCGCTCGGAACCAACCAGAGCATTGAAGAGCGTCGACTTCCCCGAGTTCACCGCGCCGTAAAGCACCACTTGAGCGCCGCGCCGAAACAGAGACCCTTGGCGGCCCTGCTCCCGCAGTCGATTTAGCCCTTGAAGCGCGGCGGCCAGGCGAGTGGCTGTTTCGACTTCCACCCCTTCGGACTCTTCTGGGAAATCGAGTGAAGCCTCGAGATCCGCGTGCAGCTCGACCAATGGCAGTCGAACCGAACTCAACTGCTCAGACAGCGCGCCAACCAACTGGGAAGCCGCGGCGCGCACCGCCGCCTCGGAGTCCGCTGCAATCAAATCCGCCACGGCCTCCGCCCGCGCGAGGTCGATTCGTCCGTTAAGAAACGCGCGCCGGGTGAATTCTCCGGGCTCGGCGACGCGAACTCCCGACACCGCCGTCACCGTCTCGAGCAACAAGCGCAGCAGGCGGGGAGACCCATGGGCGTGAAGCTCAACCACCTCTTCACCCGTGAACGACGCGGGCGCCTGGAAGTAGATAGCCACTCCTTCATCGACCACGGTGCCCGCAGCGTCCATGAACGGAAGAAAGTACGCGTGTCGTGCAACAGGCATCGCTCGAAGCCTGGGCACGACATGTCGCGCGGCCTCAATGGCCCGTGGCCCGCTGATTCGCAGCACGCCAATTCCGCCGCGGGCCGGGCCTGTCGCGATGGCAGCAATGGTGCTCTGCTCCGTCATCGTGTTTCTCGTTGGAATTGCGCCGAACCTGGTCCCTACCGCCCTTGCAACCGCGATCCAGGGCGACACCGTTCGGCGAATTGAAGGATCTCGTTCGGCGTACTACTCCGACGTGTCACCCACACTGCCGCGCGCAGCCTTTTCAACTGCCTCTCGGTTCGCCGAAATGTACGCCTCGACCGCAGCGTCCTCGACTCCGAGGTCTCGCAAAATGCCCGGGTAGATGCTCCGAAAAGCAGGCGACTCAAGACCATCGCGAAGCGCAAAGCTGCACTTGAGCACCGCCGCGCCCCACAGCTTGTCTTTCAGCGACTTCGCCTTACCCAAGACGTTCAGTCTCCCTCTTCTTCGTCATCCGGATACACCGCCATTGCATGCCGCTTGGGCATCGCGGTGGGCTTGTCGGGGATGAATGCGAGTCGTCGAAAATGGCTCTCGCCTTCTACACGAGCGCTCATCCCCGGAACCAGCTTCGCGGCCTGCAGCAATCTGGCGCGATCCTCGGTCGACATCATCGCAACCGCATACACCCGTCCAAGCCGAGCCGACTTCTCCGCAAATGTTTTTCCCAATCGAGCCAGCGCGGGATCCAACGCGACTTCTAGCTTCGACTCATCAACTTCGATGGGCCGAGATGGCCGCGCACTTCGGGCTTCCGGGCGGGCGGTAGGCGGTGGAGTACGCGCGGGGCGATTCACCTTGCCGTTCGGCGCACTCGGCGCTGCGACCACCGGCGGCACATGCGCAGCTGCAGGCGGCGGCCGTGCCCCACGTGGCTCTGGAAAACCACCGACTCCCAACGTCACCCATCGCCGCTCTGAGTTCGGTCGATTGATGCACTTGTTGAGAAGAAACTGCAGCGAGTCCACCAGGTAGCTCTTCTTGCCTGCGGTGATTCCCTGCGGAACTTCACCGACGAAGTGCATCGCGACCGCAAGGCTGCCATCCGAAGCGTCTTTGAAGTCAAGCCGCGCCGGAAACTCCATCAGCGAGAGAATGTCACCCAGCAGCTTCTCTACCTGTTGTTGCTTTTCCAAAACCACCCCTCTTGCCGAGCCTAGAAGCCCTGCCACTGCATCAGGCCTTCGTGGCCGCTGGTAATTTCTTGTCTTTAGACGCAGCAGGAGACTTGCCGCCATCGCCGTTCTTTCCAGCCAGGTACCGCTTGAGCGCTGCCTGCTGCGCGATCGACAGCAGGTTGTTGGTGAAGATGTAGAGGGCGAGACCCGCAGGGTAGTTCATCATAATCGCAGTGAAGAAGATTGGCATGAACCAGGTCATGATCTTCGCCTGCGTGGCATCCATCATCTGTGGCTGTAGCCGCTGGGTGATGATCATCGTCACGCCGAGCGCCAGCGGTAAAATGTAGGTCGGGTCCTTGTAGGTCAGGTCCGTCCACACCGGGCCGAAGAACGGCTCGCCGTAAAGCTCGTAGCTCGTTCGTAAAGTGGTGAAGAGCGCGGCCCAAACGGGCAGCTGCAGCAACAGCGGAAGGCATCCTCCAAGCGGATTCACCTTCTGTTCCTGGTACATCTTCATCATTTCAACGTTCTGCCGTTCTTTATCGTCGGGGAATTTCTTCTTCAGTGCCTCCATCTGCGGCTGAAGCTTCTTCATCGACTCGGCGCTGACCATCGCCTTGTGAGTCAACGGCAGCAGCAACACCTTGACCCCGACGGTTAGCAAGATGATCGCAACACCCCAGTTTCCGGTGATGTCGTGAAAGAACTTCAGCACCGTTAGCAGCACCTTGCAGATGACGGCCCACCACCCGAAGTCGACCGCCAACTCGAGGCCAGGCGTGTACTGCCCCATCTGAGCAACACCGCCCACACCCGGAACGGGGCCGGTGGTCACGCTGAGCAACTCGAAGTCCTTCGGGCCCAAGAACCCACCAAAGAACAGAGTGGTCTTTTCGCCCGCAGCAACTGTGAGAGGAAAAAAGGCGTCGGCGATTCGCGCAGTGGCGTTCGACGTCAAGACACAGCGTCCCACCCGGGGTGCTCCGACAGGGAACACCGAAAACAGAAAATACTGTTGATCGATGCCCGAGTACCGAATCGCACCCTTGAATTCCTCAGGTGGATCGTCAGACGGCATTTTGCGGTTCACGTCCTCTGCGACGAGGCAGGTAGAGTTCGATTGGTTGCCGACTCCGCCAAACATGCTCGGAGCCACTTCGTGCAAAGGATCAATCGCGCGGGCGGAATGCACTCCGAGCTCAGCTGTCAGCGCGCTGGCGCTGACGTTCTTCACCACGACCTGCATCCCCAGCTCGTAACCTTCATTCTTCCAGGTGAACGTCTTCTCGATTTCCCATGGACCTTGAATGGTACGAAAGACCACTTTCCCGTCGGTTTCCTCGACGACCGCGTAGCGCGCCATTCCGGAAACCGGCGCTGCCCCAACCAACGACACCGCAAACGGCAGAGGATGTCCTTCGACGGGCATCGCCATATCCATCTGCGGAGGCGTCTCTGCGCGTCCGCCGAACAGCTGCTTGAACCCTTCACCAAGGCTCACCTCTTGCTGCTCGCGTTCCTTTTTGCCCAGCAGCGGGGCATGCGCCAATCCAGCACCCTCGGTCGAGAAGGTGTATCGAGCGGATTCGCGGGTGAAGACGAGTTCGCGCACCGGCAGAACTTCCGCACGCGCGCCCGCGTCGACGCCACTAACGTCAGCTGGCATCAGCGCCGCTGCCTGTGGGCCAGCATCGACGGCCGCGAATGCGATCGCGGGGGTGCCAGCATCGAACGACAACGCAGCCGCTTCAGTCGCCTCGCGCTCCTTCACCGCCTGCGGCTCCAAAACGAGCTTCGAATAAACGAGCGTCAATCCCAGTGAGAGACCAATCGCGAGCAGCAGGCGCTTCTGGTTATCCATTTCGAATCCTTGACGAACACAACGAGATGGCACGCGGGGGCGGAACGGGGTCCAGCCCACCGGGGTGAAACGGGTGGCAGCGCATCAAGCGACGCATCGCCAGCCAACTGCCACGAAAGGGCCCATGGATCTGCAAAGCATCTAACGCGTACTGGGAACACGAAGGGTGAAAGCGGCAAGCAGGAGGCAATACGGGTGACAACAATCGGCGGTACAGCCGCACCGGAACCAACAACACCTGAACCAGCACCCATTCCAGGCACGCCCACCCGCGTTTCACGCTGTCACTCATGAGAAACGCCTCACCAATTCACCCGTCACCCGCTCAAAAGCGCGGCTCATCGCGGCGAAGTCCGCTTCGGCAGCGGAATTTCTGGCTATCACCACGAGGTCGATTCCCTTCGGCATCAGCTGCTGCCGCTTTCGATACAACTCACGAAGGCGTCGGCGGATTCTGTTCCTCACCACCGAGTTGCCCACTTTGTTCGAAACCGTGAGACCCACACGCGTCAGTCCAGACGAATTGGGCAACACAAGCGCGAGCAGGCAATCAGCGTTGATCTTGTGCCCTTTCTCCTGCACCCGCAGGAACTCGCTGCGTCGGCGAAGCCGAGCCTCTTTTCTAAAGCGCTCAGCGCCGCCGAACACCACTACTTCTGGTACGACTTCACCACCAGACGCTTGCGGCCCTTGGCCATCCGCTTCTTGAGGACACCGCGGCCTGCCTTGGTGGAATTCCGCTTCCGAAAGCCGTGAGCGCGGTTCCGTTTGATTTTCGAAGGTTGGTAAGTGGGCTTGCGCTTCACGGGGAGTCCTTTGCTGACGTGTCAGGCTGACAGGAGAAGCGGGCGCCTTTAGCGGAGAGCGCCGGCACTTTCAACGCTGGTGCCGCCTTTCTTTCCGTCAAAGATTGTCACCACCCCGTGTCTTGTGGAAATCCACCGGCTCAACCTGTGGAGAAGCTTGTGGGAAATGTTGAGAACTGTGGAATCCAACCTGGGGGGATGTGGAGAAACACCCCGAGACCACCGGCAGCAGCATTTTGCTGATTCACGTACTTTCAGCAAACACTTCATTGAGTCCAAACGCGAAATCGCGCCGACTTTCCGGCGCGCGATGTCCACAAGTCGCGCGTGGTGCAAAAGCACTTTCGGTTACGAGGAGTTGACCAAAGTACTTGATCCGTCTTCAGGCGCGCAGGTAGAGATACGGCCCTTTTCCTTCTTCGCTGCCTCGGGGTTTGAGTTCGAACTGTGCGCATCTCGTCTTTGAGGCCGGAATGAAGTCAACCACACAGAATACCTGGGATAATCTCCTCGAAACCCTCCGCGCCGATGGGCACGCATACGCCGCATCGCAGCTGCGGGAATTGACCCCATTGGACCTCGCCAATGGGGAGCTGGTGTTGGGGGTCGGCGATCGCTTTTTCCGCGATTGGGTCGACGACCACTATTGCCAGATGATCAAGGAAACGCTTCTGCGCCTGACTGGCCAGACGCCGACGGTGCGTTACGAAATCATCGAGCGGCCGAGTGCTGGCACCGCAGTTTCACCCACACCGGCAGTCAATCAAATTCGGCAGCCGGCCCGCCTAAACGAGCGGTTCACGTTTGAAACCTACGTGGTTGCCGACTCGAACCAGCTGCCCGCCGCCGCGGCGATGGCCGTCTCTGACTGTCCTGGCAAAAACTACAACCCGCTGTTCATTTACGGCGGCACCGGTCTTGGAAAAACGCACCTATTGCACGCGGTGGGAAATCGAATCCTCCAGAAGGACCCCAAGACTCGAATCGTGTACCTCTCTAGCGAAGAGTTCACCAACCAGTTCATCGAGAGCGTTCGCGATCACCGGATGACCGAGTTTCGAAAGAAGTTCCGCGATGAATGCGACGTGCTGCTGATCGACGACATCCAGTTCCTGGGAAAGAAGCAGGAAACCCAGAACGAGTTCTTCTACACCTTCAACTCGCTGCACCAGATGTCGAAGGCGATCGTCCTTACCTCTGACATGGTACCCGCCGACATCCCCGGACTCGAAGAACGGCTGCGCAGCCGGTTCACGATGGGGCTGATTACCGACGTGCAGGAACCGAACTTCGAGATGCGGGTTGCGATCTTGAAGAAAAAGGCTGCTTCCGATGGTTTCATGCTTCCCGACAACGTGGCGCACTTCATCGCGCGGCATGTGGTGCGCAACGTCCGAGAGCTCGAAGGCGCGCTGATCAAGATCTCAGCTGTTCATTCGCTGACGGGTCAGGCAATCACCGAAGAGTTCGCCGGCCAGGTGCTCAAG
>JANOHG010001283.1:0-4054 GCA_031406375.1 Archangiaceae bacterium
AAGAGAAACCCGGCCGACGCATCGAACCGCAGCGGCCCTGGAAGCAGGGTCAGGCTCGGCCCCATCAACCCCGAGATGCCGAAGGGCACCCCCGCCAGCGGTCGAAAGCCGACGCTGCGATTCTCGGTCGCGTTGACCAAAGGAGAAATATTGAACTGGAATTGACCGCCAATCGCTATCGTCGGAGCGAGGCGAAACGAAACCGTCGACACCGCACCCAACGTGAGCATTTGAATGTCTCGCGTTCCGGTTGGCATCGCACCGCTGCCTTTGTAGACCGAGGTGGCGAACCACCCGCCCAAACCAACGGTGTCATGAAAGTAAAAGCGGGAAGGTGACGGCTCGTCTGCGGTGAGAACCACCGCGAGCACTGCAACTGGCCAAAGCATCGTTCAGTCGCTTTGAGGAAGGGTTCTCAGCAACAGCTTCATGCAACCTCTATCCTCTATCGCTCGGGATCTGGACCCGTTTCGTCGAGCACGTGACGAAGCACCTGACGTTCTCCTCTCACTACCAAAACCTGCTTCAAGGCCCGAACACCCAGATCTGGGCGCTCGAGCAGAATCGCATGCGAGCCTTCATACAACTGCTGAATCGGCACCGGGGTCGACCCCAGCGGCTTTCCATCGATGGAAACATAGGCCCAAGGAGAGCTGCGCACCTCGAGCTCGCCCTTCTGGAACTCGAACGTGACTTGGGGCATGCCAGCTGTCACCCGCAGCGTCCGCGTTTGGCGAATGCTCAGTGATTCGTTGATCAGTTCTACCTGCTGATGACCCAGTGGCAGCTCGAAGACGCCCGGCGTGGTCCCAAGGATTTTGCCCTTGAAGCGCACCGACACCTGCGGCTTCACATCGAACGAAACCGGCGCCATCGCCAGCCTGGGCGCACCACGTTGGATGCTTCGCTTGGGCACAATTGTGGTGACCGGAATTGGCTGGGTCACCGAAGGACTGGGGGGCTCGACGACCGCGCGTGCGGCGGCCGATGGAAGAATCGTTTGCGCGCTTGGCGTCGGCACCGGCGTCGGCAGCATTGGCTGAAGTGGCGCCGGGCGGGGCCACGCCCAGACAGCTGCGAAGGCCACCGCCGCCGTCACAGCCGCCGCGGCCACCCATTGACCCGCCCGCGACCGCTTGACGAAGACGGGATGAAGCGCCCCCAACAGGTGCGCCATCGACTCGAACCGTTCAGCCCGATTGGGCGACAGCCCGCGCACCAGCACATTCCAGACATGTGCCGGCATTGGCTGTACAGGTTTGGGCGGTGCGTCATTGCGCTGTGCAGCCAGCTGCGCGGCCAGCGTCGAGTAGGCAAACGGGCGCCTGCCGCAGAGGGCTTCGTAAAGAGTGACGCAGAAGCTGTACTGATCGCTGCGCGCGTCGCCAGGCTCACCTCGGAACTGCTCGGGGGCCATGTACGCGGGAGTACCGGCGGCGACAGTGCGCGCGTGGGTCTGTCGAGGAATCGCAACTGCAGTCGGCAGCTCGACCAGGTGGCGCGCCAACCCGAAGTCAATAATCTTTGCCTGACCGTCAGGGGTCATCAACACGTTGTCTGGTTTGAAATCCCGGTGCACGACGCCGCTGGCGTGCGCGGCGGCGAGCCCTTGCCCCGCCTGCGCGAGCGCAGCCAATATTTCTTCGGTAGAACGCTTCTCATCAAGCCAGGAGCGCAGCGATCGGGTGCCCTCGAGAAACTGCATCGCCAGCGCGACCACGTTTCCTTCGGTGACCACCTCATAGACTGAGACGATGGCCGGGTGACTCAGCCGCGCTTGCGCCCGGGCCTCTTTCAGCAGCCGATCGCGTTCGGCCGCCGGATAATCGGTAGGCGCCGATTTGAGCAGCTTGAGACACACCTGGCGATCGAGCTCAGGGTCGTACGCAAGCCAAGTCCGCCCCATCGCACCTTCGCCCAGCAACCGCGCGACCTGGAAGCGGCCGATGCGCGTTGGCGCGAGCGCTTCGGGCGCATCGTCTTGAGGTAGGCCGAGTCGCGCGCTGCTGAGCTCCGCTCGAACTGCTCCGGCGGCCAACACCAGCGCGCGACACTTTTCGCACTCATCGAGGTGCGCCTCGAAGGCAGTGTGATCGTCGCCGACGAGCACGCCTTCGATGAATGCGTTGAGCTGGTTGTCATCCGGGCACATCGTTCAGCCCTTCGTTTCGGTGGCGGCCAGCCGACTCCAGCTGAGGTCGAGCTGACTGTTGACGAGCTGAAGAATTTTTCGCGCCGAAGCGGTTGAGGTTCCCCAACGCCGCTCGACTTCGATGAGCACGTGATCTGCAAACGACGAGCGCGCCGCGACCACCCACCGCGACGCAGATGATCGGTGGGTGTTGAACACCGCAGCAATCTGGTCGACCGTCGCGCCCTGCCCGACAGCGTAGCGAAGCAGATTGCGTTCCCGCGGGGTCAACGCGCGGAACGCGACCTGAAGGACCTCGTGGAAGTGGCGAGTGAGATCAAGCTTCAGCGCGTTGAGCTCAGGGTCGTCGGTAGGCGACAGCTGCTCGAGCAGAGCGTCTTCGTCTACCGGCAGCGGCGCCTGGTCGCGTGTCACCGCGTTGAGGACCACCCGCGCGGCGGTCACCCGAAACCACCCCTTCACGCTTCCCAACCCAGAATACGCGGTTAGCCCGGGCGGAGAACCGGTGAAGAGCTTGAGGCGAATGGCCTGCACCAGGTCGTCATGCTCCTGCCGGGGAACGCGGGCGAGCACTGCCGCAAGATCGCGGCGCACCAGCTGTTCGAACGCCGCCATCGCCCCAGGCACATGGTTCACGCACGCACACGCCAGGTACAGATCGTTGGTCGCCAGACGGCCCAGCTCATCGACTTCCTGCAGTCGCTGGCCGAGGAAAGCCATGAAGACCGGAACGGGAAGTGCCAGCTTCGGGAACTGCAGCGTGGCCGACGAAACGATCTCTTCGAGCTGCCGCGACAGCAAGGGCGGCACAGTCGCGGGGCGTCGCGCAACGCCTGCTAGAAAACACTCCTGAATCCGCACGGGGGCTTCAGCTTACCTTGAAAATCCGCCTCACACGCACCAGCCGATTCCGTCAGCGGCGTTCTCAAGACGCGCCCATCCTAAAATTGCGCACGAGAAGGTTTGAGCATAATTCAAACCAACACGTGGGCTTGCGTTGCTCGCACCGGCGCGCTCTCATCGGGTGGTCCAGGTGATTGATCCTTCCAGCAACGCCTCAATTCCCGAATTCGAGGTGATGAAGCGGCTGCCTCCGATTGGAGGCGCCGAGGTGTTCCTCGCGCGCCGGCTCTCCTCGAGCCAGACGGTGCTCTTGCGGGTACTGCGGGAAGACCTCGCTTCGTCGCGGCTGCTCGTCGGCCGCTTCCTCGACGCCGTCGCCGCCGCGCGCAGCGTCTCTCATCCCCACTTGGCGCGCGTGCTCGACTCGGGCCTCTCGCCCAAAGGGCGGCCCTGGGTCGCCACCGAGTACTTCGAAGGAGAGGACCTCGCCCAGCACCTGAGCACCAACAGTGGGTTGTCTCCTGCTGAGGTGATTCGCATGGCGGCGCCGCTGTGTGAGGCGCTCGAAGCGGCGCACGCAGTCGGAGTCCTTCATGGGGGCCTCAAGCCTTCGAGCATCTTCATCGGGCGTGGATTGGGGCGCGAGGCGAGTCGCCTGCTCGACCTGGGCCTTTCGCGCTTCGAAGGCGACATTTCGGTTGATGGCGACCGCGCAGCCCAGGTCGCGCTGTTGATGTACGCCGCACCCGAAACGATTGGGGGTGGCAAGCCCGACGCGCGCTCCGACATCTATTCTTTCGGGGTGGTGCTGTACGAGGCGCTCACCGGGGTTCCTCCGTTCATCGCCTCGGGCCCCGACGAGCTGCGCAAGCTTCAACTCGAGAAAGCGCCGCGGCGATTGACGGGTGGGCACGCTCCGTTGGCTGAGGTGGTCGAACGGTGCCTCGCCAAGAATCCGATCGATCGCTTCAGATCGGCGCAAGAGTTGGCCAATGCGCTGCGCGCGTGTCGCCTTCCGACCACGCTGGACCCCAAAGACGTCACCGGCATCGAAGACTC
>JANOHG010000949.1:0-1370 GCA_031406375.1 Archangiaceae bacterium
CGCAGCCGACAATCGCCAGGCTCACCCCTGAGACCATGAACGCGGCAGGGATGAGGCAGGCGAGCATCGTCAGCACCTGGCCGATAGTAAACTGAAGGGTCGCGTTCAACCCACCCTCGAGCTTCACGCCGAACGCGAACGTGCCTGCCATCGCAGCGAGATTCACACAGGTGGCCAGCGACGCAATCGCCGCGACGGTCAGGTACTTGGCGGCCATCACCTGAATCGGTCGCACCGGAGCGACCAGCAGCGTTTCCAGCGTCCCTCGTTCCTTCTCGCCCGCGGTGACGTCAATCGCCGGATACAGCGCGCCCATGAACAACATCATCACCAGGATGATTGGCAACATTCGTGAGGCGATCAACGGGCCGATGTCTTTTTGAAAGTCGATGTCATGCGATTCGATTCGCACCGGATCGGCAAACTTCTCGGGCAAAGCAGCAGCGATGAGGCGCACTCGCAGCGCGTCCTTCGCTTCCGCGTCGAGAAGCTTTCGAATTCTATCCAACGCCTCCATCGAGCGGTCGTGGCGCTTGGTGTAGAGCACGCTGACCTCGGCCTGTTGACCGGCCTTGACCCCGTCGAAAGAGCCGGCGCGGGCGTCGACCACTGCCCAGACTTGGGTGTCCCTGAGCGCGGCCTCTGCCTCGGAACGCGTCATTCGCTTCCAGTGCGTGTAAAAGGGCTTCGGCTGCGAGAGCAGGAACTTCTCGGCGTCATCCGACGCAACCGCGATGGTAAGTTCCTCGGTCGCCAACCGCGCTTTGCCGGCCGCCATCACCGTGCCAATCAACAGCATCGTGCCGGGGTAGAGCAAAACCGGCAGCAACAGCATCATCAGCAGCGTTCGACGGTCGCGAAGGCTGTCGGTGAGCTCTTTGCGCAGCAGCGTTCCGATGCTGCTCATGGAAGTCCTTGGCGGGCGAAGTGTAGAAACGCGCCCGTCAGCGTCGGCTGCCCACTGAGGTGTCGCATCTGGTCGGCAGTTCCCTCGAAGACCACCTTGCCGTCTGTTAAGAACGCGAGGCGATCACAGAGGAACTCGGCCTCTTCCATTCGATGAGTCGAAAACAAGACCGCCTTGCGACGGTCTCGCGCCCTTCGAACGAGATCGAGAATCGCGCCCGACGCAACGGGATCCAACGCGGCAGTCGGCTCATCGAGCACATACACCGCCGGATCGTGCACCACTGCGCGGGCGATCGATGCCCGCTGCTTTTGGCCGCTGGACAAGGTGCCGCACCGGCGGTTGATGAAGGAACCCAGATCCAGCTCTTGAACCATTCCCTCGATCCGAGTCGCCAGCTGCTCCTAGGCGCGCCGGATCGAGCTCCACGCGGAGCTCTGCGATGCGCGCGCTGAGCTTCTCG
>JANOHG010001319.1:0-12260 GCA_031406375.1 Archangiaceae bacterium
CGTTGCCGAGCCAGGCGCGCGTGGTGCCGTACCCCGCGCTGCCGACGCCTTCTCTCGACAGCTCGACCGCGATCCGGCCCCCAGCCGGATTCGACGCGACGACCGCCGCGTCGTCGCCAAACGCGATCGGCGCTCGCAGCCAATCGACGCTGCGCTCGAAGACTCCGACGTCGCGGGTTCCGATCAACGCCTGGGCTCCGCGGGTCCGTACGCCTTCGATGTCGGTGTCGCGAAGGTCAACTTGCGCTGCAACATCGAACAGCCCGAACAGTCGCGCGTGCGCAGAACCCGCGCCTCGGCCGGTGAGCCGCAAGCCATTGCCTGGTCTTCCGACGTCCAGCGATCCTTCAACATCCAGCAGGCCGACAAGCATCGGGGCGTTTGACGCCTCAACTGCGAGCACCGCGTTGACGACCGCGTGGCCCGGTGTTTCCCACTGCACTGGGATCGCCGAAGGCGAGGCCAACTTCAGCTGAACGGAAGCGCGCCCGCTTGCGCCAACGACGACGGGCGAACCTTCGATTGTGATCTTCGTGCCGACAGGTGCTTCGACGAAGATGACGGCGCCGCTGGCGATTGCGGGAGGAATTGACAACGCCCCCAACGGCTCAGGAGGCCTCGCAGCGATCAGCACGCCACTGGCGCGCCTGACTACCTCGACCCGCTGGGTGAACAACGCAACCCTGCCGTCGGCGCCGCGAATGATCAGCGCCACAGGGTGACTGCCGGGGCCCAGCGAAAGCCACGCGCTCCACGTTCCGTCGACGGTCACTTGCGCAGGGGTGCCGCCGACTTTCACCGTGCTGCCCACGTCGACTTTTCCGGTGAGCTGAAGTCTCACCCCGTCGCCCGCGAGCTGCGCTTGAGGAGGAAGATTCGCCGCCACAGCGGTTGTCAGCGCGATCACCGCGGGACGGCGAACGGCAAAGTTGACGGTCGCCAGGCCTCCCATCGCAATCTCCACCGTTTCGCCATCTGGAACCACCGCGGCACCCTCATCCAGCTGCCGCATGTCCAATCTCACGCGGTGCCGCCCCTGGGTCAGCCGACCTCCCGCCAAGCCATCGGGCCGGCGGGCATCGATCGCCGCGAAGTGAAACCGCCCGGCGACATCGGTCAGCGCAGTCAGGCCGGTTTCCATCACCACCTTCGCGCCAATGAGCCCAGGCTCGTCAGCGCTGCACAGCCCATCGCTGTCGAGGTCTTCGCAGACGCGGCCAACCAGTGCGCCGTCGGTCGTGTATCCGACCGAACCAACCTGCGCCGACGCGAGAGTGGGGATGACCGCCAGGAGCCAGGTGGCTCTCACGGCTTCACTTCCGCGAGGCCTATCACCTGAGTGTCGACATCGACGACGCAGAGTGTCGCCGGGCCCTTCAGATCGCGCACCACAACTCGCGTTCGACCCTCTTTTTGCTGCGGCCGATCAAGGACGCCTGACGACACCTTCACCACGACGTTTCGCCCGGGCAGCAGTTGGCCTTCGGGTGATTCGACCCAGTAGGTGACTTCGCTTCCGCGTGCTTCGACGCGCACGTTGACTGGAATCGCCGACGCTACCACGACTTCGATTTTCTGCGGCGAGCTGGCTGGACGCGCCCCTTGCGGGAAGACCCAGCGGCCACCGTCGCGCACGTGAATCGTCGACGACAATCCAGGCCAGTCAACATGGCCGATTTCGATTTCGCCGTCGGCCAGCAGTCCCAGCGTCGCGACTCCTTCGGCGTCGGTGCGCAGGCTCGTTGCACCGACTTTCAGCCCCTGTGCCGGCACAGGCAAGCCCGCGAGATCGGTGACCGCGACGTGAAGCGAACCATTCTCGGCCCACGCCACCAGGCGCGCCGGCTCGGTTCCCGCAGGCCCCCACGCGCGCACCATCAACGTCGCGATTCCGACCGCACCGGCCGGGTGCCAATCGACCCGTAGTTTTCCCGGCACGGCTTCGCTCGCATTTCCCGCTTGCCCCGCGGCGGACGAGACGGACACCTGCGCACCCGGTCGTGGCCTGCCGAGCGCGTCAAACACTTCGAGGTTGAGCGCGGCGTGGCCACCAAGGTGAACCACCGAATCGTCGATCGCGACCCGCGCTTGAACCGAAGGGCCCTGCAACAACTGAATCGACAGCTCTTCGCGCGCATTCACGCTGCCCTGGCGCCAACTCGCGGCCAACACATCGCTGTTGGTCGAAAGCTCTCGCGGAGCCACATAGGTCCACTCGATAACGCCATTCTCGAGCGCGCGCGGCGCCGACAACGTTCCTCTGGCGCCCGTGAGTTGAACCTTCGCGCCGGTGGCTACGTTGCCGAAAGGGTCGGAAGTGGCGCACAACACCCGGGCGCGCGATGCGCCATCGGCCGGCAGGCGGGTCGGGCTGACGACGCAAGCGAGTTGATCGGTCGGAGGCAGCTGGAGATCGAACGCGGTCACCCGACGGTTCGCGAGCCGATCGATCGCGGTGCCTTGCCCGCTTCCGTACCCAGGAGGCACCACGACCGGCACCTTGAAACGACCGTCGGCAGCTGCCTTCACCGGGCCAAACTTCTGGCCGGCGATCACGATCGAGAAATCGGCGCTCGGTTCGGTCTGCCCGGGAAGCTCGACGGCACTCGCCAGTGGCACCCGCAGAGCTCCGAATGCGCCGTGCACCGACTGCGGGTGCGGCCAGGCAGAAAACGCGACCACCACCGCGACTTCCGGGTACTTGGTGGTGGGCAGGACATAGCGCGCTTGGTACCGACCCGCGGCGATGCGCGTGAGCCCTTCGATCGTCCCAACGTTGGCGCGCAACACCGGAGCGGCCGACTGCGGATCCGGCCGCCCTTCAGCGCCGAGAACGTCGATTCGTAGCTCGGCGGTGGCGTCGCGGTTCTTCACCGGGAAAGCGCCCAGCAGTTGCAGCGAGATCCGCGCGGCGGGAGGGCCGACTTCGTAAGTGCCTTCAGCCGCGAGGGGCCCCGCTTGTGCCTTCAGCTTGATCTTCCGTGTTCCTGCGTGAGGGACGATCAAGAACCCGCGATCCGTCTTCGTGGCGTCTGCGCCATCGACGATCAGTTTCGCATCGGAAGCCGGCTGCGATGGATTCCGGTCGGACAACCGACGCACGGCGACTTCAAAGCCATCAGGCGACACGAAGCCCTTTGGGCCCAGCAGCTCGAGATGGTCGCCAGCTGCCGCGCTGGCGAAGAGCAGCGCAATCGGCATTGCGAAGTTCGCCAAGGCAAGGCGACCTTAGCTGAGCTGCTTCGCCAGCTGTGACTCGAAACTAATTTAGCGGCGAGGGCGAACCGCGACTGCAGCGCGGCGGCGATTCATCAGCAACCAGGCGGCGACCGCAAGCAGCATCAAGACTGTCGGTGCGCTGCCAGCCGCCGAGCAACCCATGGTTGGGGCCGGGTCGACCAAGTCGGTAAGGGCTTCGCGGTTGCTGCTGCGCTGATCGCGCTCATCGCTGTCGTCGGCTTCAACGGTGACGCTGTCGAGGCGGTGTCCGGTAAGGTGCTGCTGCTTCGGAACGGGCGGCGCGATGGCGACGGGACAAACTTCCGCGAGCGCCAACCGAACGGTGGTGTTGGGCTTATAGCTGTCGCCTTGATCGACGTGGAGCTTGACGATGTCGGCGGCGACGATATCGCCAGGTCTCGGCTCGCCGCAGCCAGGAGTATGACAAGAATGAAAGTTGTACTTGCTCGCCTTGGCGAGCTCAACGGCGCTGGTCGGATGCGAAGTCTGTGATCCACCCTTGTATTTGCACAGCGTGGTCGCGCCGTTGCCGAGCCTGAACGCGAACGTCGCCCAACCATTTGCAGAATTTCCCGCGGTGACCGGGATTGTCGCGGGCAGCGCGAACTTCATCGCAGGGCTCATTGACGCGGTGCCATCGTAATACCGGCTCGGCCAGTACGTCTTGCTCGCGTCGAGGACCACCGTGCGGTTAAGGCAGGTGTTCGGAGTGCCGAGATAAAAGGTGGCACCCTTGACGTTTCGGGCATTCGAGCCGTCTTCATCGCTGGCCCAGACGACACGTACGTAACCATTGCCCAGCACCGTGATGTCGTTGAGTTGTTCGGTGACGGTTGAGGTGTCGGTAATCTGGTACAGCCGATTCGCGGTGAGGTCGTAGACGAAGAGATCGTTGCGCGCGCCGAGCGCAGGTCGGCTCTCGAACGCGATGAAGTTGCCCGCGATGCTGGGGTTGCCTTCGAAGCCCGCCAGCTGCAGCTGGACTTCCGGCCCACCGGCGACGGGGCGCCAGAAAATGTCTGAGTTTGTGCCCCGGTAGGAGTCATAAACAACGAGGGTCCCGTTGGTGTCTGGATTGGCGTCGGCGCTGGGCGAATCGGAAGCAATTGCCACATTCCAGACACCGGCTGTTTTCACCGCTTGCCAAATGTCGCAGTTGCTGAGCGAGGAATTACAGTGTTCCCAGGTGACGATGTTGCCATCGGGAGAAACAGAGGGGCCCTGGTCGGGGTTGGTGTCGTTGGTGATTCGAACCGAAGTGGAGGTTGTCAGATCGTGGACGACAAGCTCGCCGTTCGGCTCGAGGTCGAAGTCGACATACGCCACCGTATTGCCGCCGATCGCCGAACCGATCCGCGTGGTGGCCGGGGCAGGGTCGATCTCGATCGGAGCGGCTGCCGTCGCGGCGTCGAACACCATCACCGCGGTCTTCTGCCCCATGATGATTCGGGAAAAGACGACGCGGCTGCCGCTGATGTCGGAGAGCAGATCGCGGGCAGACGCCCCCAGCGGAATCTGCGAATCGATCGCGGTCGAGAAGCGGTAGTAGCGAATCGCGAGATCCGAGCTGTACGCCGCCCAGTCGCCGCTGACGTGCGGGTCGTTCTGATCACCTGGGCCGTCGTTGATCGTGACCGCGATCAAGTTCGGAGGGGCGCCAACCGCCGGAACGACAGCCAACGCGGCCGCGGGAAACATCACCACTGTCATTGCATACACGAGACGATTCATGCGTTCCCCATTTTTCTGGCGCCAGATCCAGAAGTAAAAAAAGTCCCAACTTCCTGCACTAGCAAGGAACCTTGGGACGGAACGCAACTAACTTCCCCACGGCGACGACGGCCGGCCGAACTTAAGGCCCCGCGGTTTTGCGCACTCGGTCTTTCGACTGAGATTGCCCTTGTACAGGTTGAATTTTGAACCGCCATGATACGGATCTCGAGCCCATAGGTCAACGGAGCCTCGTCAACGGTCAACCTTTCCGATGGGTGCATGTGGCAGGCTGTAGTCGCACTGGCCACGGTTGCCTACGCCAATTTGCATATTTCAGAAACTACGTGAGCACCGTGAAGCTCGACGCGGCGGTTGCCCGCGTGACCTTCGTCGGTGTTGTTCGCTCAGCCCTCGCGCGCCATCACGGAAGTTCAACGTCGTGGATCCGCACGCTGGGCCGCGCACCGCTGTTTTCAGAGGAAGAACAGCGGCAGGTAGGCCACCACCAGCAACGCGATACCCATGATCGCGCACGGCACGAGGACGTGCGTGTAGCGCTCGAGAAAGCCCGGCAACGGGTCAGACGTCTCGAGCTCGGCTTCGGGGCCGATCACCTGGCGTGCGAGCAGTTGATTGAGTGCGACCGGCGGCGCCAAGTATCCGAGCTCGAAGCCCACCAGCACCACCATCCAGAAGTGGGTGGGGTCGATGCCCTGGCGATATGCGAACGGCGCGAGCGACACTGAGACGAGCACCACCGCGCCCATCTCATCCATCGTCATTCCGATCGCAATCATCACGACCACGACCACAGTCATCGCGACCCAGATCGACCCCAATGAGGTCGGCAGGTGCTCGATGATCTCCGAGCGCTCGACCACCCCTCCAAGCGCAACCGAGCCGCACATCATCAGCAGCAGCGCACCGACGTGCCGCGCGCTCTCGTTCGTCGCGTCGCGTAGTGCGGGCCACACCCCTCGCAGTGGAACGTCGAGCTCATCTCGTTTGAAGCCCAGGCGATCCCACAGCACGAGGCACAACATGATGACGGGCACCACGAAGGCAGCGGTGTGCTCGCTCATCGTCGTTCGAAACACCGCCGCGTAGATGACGAGGACACCGATGGCCACGAGCGCGTACGGCACCAGCGGCCTGAGCGCGCGGAAGGCCTCGGGAACAGAGCGCATCATCGGCGCGCGGGGAGCCGACGTGGGCTGAGCTTCCCACCGATTCCAGAGGAAGAATGCAAGCAGGCAGAGCGCCGAAGTCAGCAGGAACACCCAGCGGCCCCAGTAGAACAGCTCGTCGGTGGTCACCTGCTTGTTGAGCATGGCGATCAGCACCACGATCAAACACGGCCGCAGCACGACCCCAAGACTGCCTGACATCGCCGTGGCGGCCACCGCCATTCTCCGCGACGCGCCGACCGCTCGCAGCTGTTGGTAGATGACGGCTCCCACGGCGATCACAAAGACGCCCGACGCACCCGAGTACGCCACCGGGTAGGCGCCAAGCACCATCACCAGCCAGGCCAGCGTCCCCGGCGACAAGCGTAAGCGCGCCACCGCGTCGAAGCTCAACCGCGCGACGGCGGTGCGTGCAAGCAGCATCCCCGCCCAGACGTACAAGCCTACCCCTGTATAGATAGAGGGAATCTGTACGAACTTATGAAGGTAGATGGCCTGGCCGCTGGGGTGTTGCTCGATCAGCAGGAAATACGCGCTCGCGATCAGCCCCATGGTTGCGTAAAGCGGGACGACCATCAGCACCCGCATCACGGTCGTCGGCCCCTGCTTCACGTCTTTGGGAATCCAGAACAGATGCCACAGATTGATCGCCGCGAAGGCCGCGAATCCCGCCGACCAAAGCACCGGCAGCATCGGGTTTTCCTGCTGAGCCGGGTTGTCCTGTTGAACCTGCCAATCAACCACGCAGGACGCCAGCCACAGCGCATGGGCGACGAACTGTGCCAGCTGCGCAGCGCGATGCTCGAGCCGGGTGACTGGATTTCTCAGAGCAATGTGCTGCCGCGTCGCGGTGGTTACGAGCGCTCCGAAGAGCACGACGAGCACCAGCAGGTGCTTGAGGTAGGCGAACTGGGCCAGAGCGCTGATCGCCAGCTCGATTGAACGAAACCGAAGCACCGCCAACGTGAGGCGCGCGCGATCTTCCTCGAAGCGGGTGTGCCGGCCCTGACACTCGCCGATCAGATTCGCGAGGGCTTCGCAGTCGTCGGCAGTGGCGGCTTCGCTCGCGAATGGGTCTGCTTCGGCTGCCTCGTTGGCGGCGACCTGCTGTGCCGGGCAAGTCGCAAGGCGCGCTTTTAGGGGCTCAAGCTCACAGCTGGGCGCGATGCGCTCAGAACGGAGCGTGGCGGCATAACCCGGCCACAAATACTCACCCAGCTGCACCGCGCGGGCGTCTGCGTTCGGCGCGACGCCAACCAGCAACGACAGCACGAGCAGCCCGAAGAGGAAGACCGTGAAAACCGATTTGGCAAGCCTCGCCACGGTGCCGGTTCTGAAAGGTCGGCTGACGCTCCCGTTGTGCAGATTCACCGCGTGGGTGATAGCAGGGGGTCAGTGAAAGGGTTGGTCGTTCGAAGCTGCTGCGTTTTCCTGATCGCGATCGCGGGCTGTGCCAGGTACGTCAACCGGTTCACTGTGGACGACGTGGTGTCGGCGGCGACGGCCGATGGCGACACGGGCAAGGTGTGCTCGATGGGTGCAGCGCTGGTGCATCCGATGGCGGCCGTGCATCCGCAGGCGCACCTCGCCCGCGCAATCGCAGAGGGCGTTTCGGCGATTTGCGATCAAGCTTTGGCTTGGGAATCGGAGCTTGCGGCAGCCCGCATCAAGCACAACGGCGTGGCGCTGGGCGAAGGGCGAGTGGCCGAGATCGTCGATGCCCAGCTGCGGGCCCGACGGGCGCACGCGCGCACCGCGGCCCGGTTCAATCACGCATTCACCCACGCCGAAAGCGCGTTCGGGCCGATCGGCTCCGAGTGCCCCTCACTCTCCAAGCGAGACGAGTTCACGTATCTCTTCTCGCTGGTCGCCGGCACGTTCGCGTTGCTGCACGACACTGCGGCCGGCGGCGTGAACAAAGTTCCGCAGGATCGCCTGGCCGCCGTCGCGCGCGGCTCGCGGTGTCTTGATGACGCGACCTGGTGGCATGTGCCAGCCGCGTTGCGCGGTGCAGCCTGGGCAATGGTGCCGGGCAGCGGTCCGTCGGGGGTCGATGGGTGGCAGGTGCTCGACGAGGCGGCAACTCGATGCGGAACACAGGGCGTGCGCGTGGCCGCAGCCATCGAAGTATTGCTCGCCAGCAACGCAGGACGAACGACGGTGCTCGAGCGGGCGTTGATGCGCCATGCAGCCGCGCGCCAAAAGACAGCTGCCAATGCGCAGTGGCTGCTGCTCGACAGCTACGCGATGGAGATCAGCCTCCATCAGTCAGATCTTCTCTGGTCAGAGGCAACCGGACACCGCACCGAAGTCTTTGGCCAGCTTCCGGGAAAGCCCACGCTCGGGCCGGTTGACGACCCTTTCACGGGCGCCGACCCATTCAGCGGGCCCTGAAGCGAGCCAGGAAAGGTGCACATGCGCTGGATCAGAGTAATGGCGTTGTTGGTTTGCGTCGCAACGCCTTCGGCGCTCGCAGCGCAGCCGCGGGTCATTTGCGTATTCGACCCGGCCGGTCGTTCGGGGATCTACTTCGGGCTGATGAGTCGATACGCAACCGAGGCGTCGCAGTGGGGCATCGAGGTCGCGCTCAAGCCATACACCGACGAGGAAACGGCTGCGAACGACTACCAGGCCGGCGTCTGTGATGGCGTCGTCGCAACCGGCGTGCGGCTGCAGCGTTTCAATCGCTTCGCCAGCACGATCGAGGCAATCGGCGGGTTGCCGGACTACGCCACGCTGCAACAGATGGTGACGACGCTGTCGAGTTCCGCAGGAGCGGCCTCGAAGCTGTCTCAAGATGGCAACACGGTGGTTGGGTTCATTCCCATCGGCGCGGTGTACCTCTTCGTTCGCGATCGAAGCATCGACACGCTCGCTAAGCTCGCGGGCAAGCGCATCGCGACGCTCGACTATGACAAAGCCTCGGTGAGCATGGTCACGCGCGTCGGAGCGATCATCGTCCCGGTCGACCTGGGCTCTTTGGGGCCCAAGTTCAACAACGGCGACGTCGACGCCTGCTACGCGTCGGCTCCCGGCTATCAACCCTTCGAGCTCAAGCGCGGGTTGGGTACCAAGGGCGGAGTTCTTCGAGCGCCCCTCGCGCAGGCGACTTTTCAGGTGATGATTCGCGAAGCGAGGTTTCCCGCGGGCTTCGCGCAGAAATCCCGTCCGGTGCTGCTGGCGCGCTTTGCTGAATCCTTGGCTTTTGCTCAGAAGGCAGAGGCAGAAATTCCTGCGGCGTTCTGGGTTGAGATTCCCAAAGCGACGATCGCCGAGTGGGCTTCGGTGTTTCAAGCCGTACGAGTGCATTTGCGCGACGAGGCAAAGACCTACGATGGCGCAATGCTGACCGTGATGCGCCAGCTGCGGTGCGCGCGCGACAAGACACGGTCGGAGTGCGCCGAAAAGCGGGAGTGAGCGCACCGTTCACGCGTTTGGGAACCGGCCGAAGGGGCTGCGACGCCCACCCGCTCCGCGGTTGCCCATGCTGCCAACCTCGCTGATCCTCACCCGATCCTATTTCGGAATCGACAGGGGTTGGGCTCGCGCGAGCCGCGCCGCTACAATGCCCTCATGAGTGTGGCGACCGGCAAGATCCGTGGCGGGCAAGTGGTGCTGGACGGCGACGGCGAGCCGTTGCCCGAAGGCCGTCGCGTCACCCTTGTCATCGAGGAGGAGGCCGAGGGCTTTCATCTTGATCCGCAAAGCCAACAGGAGTTGCTTGAGGCGATGCGAGAAATCGCGCGCGGCGAGTTCGTCTCCAAAGAGCAGCTGCTCGCTGAGCTCAATCAGCTCAAGTAGCCATCGTGATGCAGCTGAAGATTTCGAAACACGCTCGCGCCGACATCCTTGCGGCCGCGAGCTGGTGGAGAGCCAATCGCCCACTCGCTCCGCGGCTGCTCGACACCGAGCTCGAGCGGGCGCTGACGTTGCTCGAGTCCCAACCGGAAATGGGTTCGCCTGGGCTCGACCTTGCGATGGCTGGCGTCCGTCTACTCTACCTTCGCAGCACCAGGTACCTGCTCTACTACCGGCTCCGGCCGGAGCAGGACGTCGTTGAGGTCCTTCGCCTCTGGCACGCCAGTCGCGGCACCGCCCCTATGCGATAGCAACTCCTCGAAGAGCTGCTCGTCGAGCGCCACCGCCGTGGCAGCACGGCCAAGAAAACTGCATCTCGAGGAAAGCAAGGAGCCGTCGCTAACGAGAATTGGATCCCCATGTGGGGTCTGGCGGTTGGTCTCACACTCGTATGTGGCGCGATCCCCGTGCCCGCGGGCGCTCGCTGCTACAGGTTCACCGGCGGGATTGTCTGCTCAAGGGAGCACGAACTGCGGGCCGACCGCGGTGTTGTTGTCTCGGTTCGCGTCGGGGTAATCGTTTCGCCAGTCGATTTTGCCCACCAGGTACTTCACTCCAGAGACCGAACCGGAGGTGATGGAGTCAGTTCGTTCGATGTCGATGCATTGCCCCGGTACGAGGACGGGGATGCCGAACATGGTCGCGAACGAGGTCTCGTCGAATTGCGTGTCGACCGACCAGCTAATGAAAGCGCCCGGCCACAAACTCGAGGGCATCGTGCCCACGTTGCAGATGTGCGCCTTCACGGTGAGCTGCTGGTTGGCGAGGACGGCCGTCAGCGTTTGGAACTCGAGGTCGGGGTCGACGCTGAACTTCGGGCCGACCGCGGTGTTGTTCGTCTCGTTGGTTTCGCCGATGTCGTTTTCCTCATCGACGCTCACCAGCACATGAACCAACCCGCGGGTTGTGGGTACCCGGCTGGTGCTGATGTCAACGCACGCCCCTGCCGCCAGTGGCCCCAGACCAAACACGTCAACACGCTCGTCACTCACGTCGACGACCGCGTCCGCGGACAGCCGCACCGCGACTTGAAGCGTGCTCGACGGCGGCGTGGGTACGTTTCCCTGGTTGCAGACACGCGCCGACGACGCGAACGTCCCATGGGTCATCCAGCCGTTGACCGCGGTGATCGCGAGTTCGACCCCGAGGGCTCCCAGAGGCGCGACTCGGGTGTTGTTCGCCTCGTCGGTTTCCGCCACCACCGCGCCATCGTCGGCCAACCCGATCAGGAAATAGTCGCCTGTGGGCAGCGCCGGAGGCGCGAAAGTTCCGCCAATCGTCAAGCACTGACCCGCGATCACGACCGGCACGCTCACCAGCGCGAGAAACGCGTCTGCTCCATCCACAGACTGGTCGATCGAACCCAGCAGGCGCAACGCGGTCGCCGGGGGATTCGTCGTGCCCGCGTTGCAAACGATCGCGCTGTAGGTGAAGCCTGCTCCGGTATCCGTCGCAGACAGCGACGTGACCGTCAGGTCCGCTCCCACCGCCAACGGGGGACCAGCCCGGTCGTTGTTGCACTCGAGCAGCTCGGCCTGGCTCGCGTCGGGGTCGATTCGCGCCAATACCGTGTAGCGGCCGCTCGCGATCGACAGCGTGCTTGAGGCAGCGAGATCGACGCACTCGTCCGCTGCGAGCGAAGCGACGGCAAGCTGGGCGACCAAGGGGTCCGCGGCGTCGAATGTGCCATCGAGCGAGACGACGACCCGAACCGACGACGCTGCGGACGCCGCGTTGCCTGCGTTGCAGACGCGCAGCGCCGCTTGCAGCGCGCCGCCTTCCAGCGTTCCACCGGCAGAAGCCACGACGAGATCGGGTCCTTTGCCAATCGCGAACGAACCGCCCACTGCGGAATTATTGGCAGTGGTCACCTCGGTCGCGCTGGTGACTGCTCGAAGACCGAGGAAACGCTCGGTGGTCGAAGCGCCCGACGACGGAACCGTCACCTGACTGCAGCTGCCGGCCGCCAGGCTGCCAACCGTGAGGTTGCCAACCCGAAAGTCGCCCGTGCCGATCAGTGCGTCGAGGGATAGCCGTACCTCAACCCGGGTGGACGGCGCAGATGCGCTTCCGATGTTGCACACCAGGGCACCCACCATGAAGGTCGCTCCGGGCGCTGCCAGGGTCGGAGCACTCGAGAGAGAAACCGTGAGGTCGGGCCGGCTACCCACGTAGACGGTTGGGCCGACGAAGATGTTGTTGCTCTCGTTCTGCTCATCGATGACATCGAGCCGATCGATCCACCCGCCCAGGTAATAGGTG
>JANOHG010001331.1:0-2201 GCA_031406375.1 Archangiaceae bacterium
GTGACGCCACAGGACGCAAAGGGTGCGGGGCTGCGGGGCGGAAAGATGAACAAGCTCGAGATTGTCTACGACAACGCAGTGCCCGACTTGATCATCAAGGCACCGAAGAATGGGGATGCGGGGGGGGCGTCGGTGGCCGTCGTGGGCATCGCGCCGGTTGGAGCAAAGGTTTTCGTCAACGGCAAGCCGATTGAGCTGGACGACAAAGCACGCTTCACCGGCCGCGCGGTTCCGCTTCCGGGTGGCAAAGTGGTGTTTCGAATGGTTGGGAAGAATGGCGCCGAGGTTTATACGGTGCGGACGTTGCGCCGCTAAAGTAGGGCGCTGCTTCGCCTATGGCACCGCCCCGCACCACGGAACAGGGTTCACGCGATCCCATCGGTCAGGTGGCCGTGCGCCCCTTCGGCAAGTATTTCCTGGTGAGGAAGCTGGCCGAGGGCGGCATGGCCGAGATTTTTCTCGCCAAGCAGGTGGGCGTCGAGGGCTTCGAAAAGAACGTCGTCATCAAGCGAATGTTGCAGCACCTTTCGTCGGTGACGGACTTCGTCAACATGTTCCTCGACGAGGCACGGCTGGCGACGCGGTTGGCGCACCCGAACATCGTGCAGATCAACGATCTGGGGAAAGCCGACGGCTGCTACTACATTTCGATGGAGTACCTGGCGGGCGAAGACTTTTCGACGCTGCTGCGTACCAGCGCACGTCGCCGGGAATTTGTGCCGTTGAACATCTCGTTGAAGGTGATGTCGGAAGCAGCGACAGGTTTGCACTACGCGCACGAGTTCACCGACGCGAAGGGCAGCCCGATGAATGTGGTGCACCGCGACATCAGCCCCTCGAACATTTTCATCAGCTACACCGGGCAGGTGAAGGTGCTCGACTTCGGCATCGCGCGCGCCGAGTCGCGGGTGACGAACACCAGCGCAGGAATTGTGAAGGGAAAGTACCAGTACATGTCGCCCGAGCAGGCGCGCAGCGGCCAGGTCGACCGCCGCGCCGACATCTACTCGATGGGGGTGAGCCTCTACGAGGCGTGCACCAACGTGCGGCCGTTTGCGCGCGACAATGATCTGGCGATCCTCAACGCGGTGCTGAACAACGAGTTCAAGCGTCCGCGACAGGTGCGTCCTGATCTTCCCGAGGATATTGAACGGATCATCCTCAAGGCGCTCGCTCCGAACGTTTCAGAGCGGTACCAGACGGCTGCCGAGTTCGCCCAGGAGCTCGAGATTTACCTGCAGGCGAACACTTCGGCAGGTGGCGGCAAAGGGATGGCGGCCTTCATGGTGACCTTCTTTGGTCCTGATCGGGTCGCGAGCAAGACGCGCATCGACTCGCTCTCGGAAATGGCGACCAGGGGCGTCGACGTGCCGGGCTTTTCGAACCCGTTGACGCCGAAGACGGATCCCGGCGGGCCGAAAGATGCCAGGTACCTGGAAGGAGCGACGAAGGCGGTGCCGCCTCCGAAGCCGCTCGAGACCGAGCCTTCGAGCCGACGCCATCGGCGCGTTTGGGTGATGGGCGCCGCTGCGATGTTGGTGGCGATGGGTGCGGTTGGAGGTTTTGGAGCCTTGAGAGCCAAGCAGGTGCCCGAAATCGATTTGCCAAAAAAGCTTGAAGCTGCGGTGGACGCGGGGGTTGCCGTGCCTGTGGCGGGTCCCCTGGTGGCAGAAATCGATGCGGGCGAGCCGACCGCAGTCGACGCGGGTGCACTGGCCTCGCCACTCTTGCCCAAGGTCGCGGGAACGCGGGTGACGCTGACTCCCAACCTGATCATGAAGGTGGTGCGCCAACATACCGGCGCAGTTTCGCGCTGCTTCGAACAAAACAAGGATGATCTGCCGACGGACAGCGGTGAGATGTCGGTGAACTTCACCATCAACAGCTCGGGGCGGGTGAGCGAGGCGAAGAGCCAACTGCCCGACAAGAAGGTGGGCAAGTGCGTTGAGCGGGTGGTGACGGCGATGCGGTTTCCGGCGCACAAGGATCACGAGGTCTCGCTGACCCTTCCCTTCTCGTACCAGGTGAACCGCTGATTCCCGGCTAGATTTCGCGCCGCGCCGACAGAGCGCGCGCGAGCGTCGCCTGGTCTGCGTACTCGAGATCGCCGCCCATCGGAATTCCCTGCGCCAGCCGGGTGACCTTCAGGCCCAGCGGCTTGAGCAGGCGCGTGAGGTAGAGCGCGGTCGCCTCGCCCTCGA